>JALHPW010000124.1 GCA_022842255.1 Saprospiraceae bacterium
GCGTACGGTCGTTGTTTCGTTTTTTAAGATAGGCAAAAGGCTTTGCGAATCAACTGGTTTCCCGACCGGGATGAAATCTTCCCAATCCGAAAAACCGGCTACTTCAAGTGAGGTAGCGAAAAGATCCGGTGTGCTTGCCAGTGCGTTGGTTACCCTACCAGGTTGCACCACTGCTGGGCCTGAGAAGATAAAGGGCACTCGTACCCCATATTCATAAAGTGTGCCTTTGCTTTGGGTGGTGTCAGCAATTTGTGATACCCTTTTGGGGTTGCCATTGTCGCCAATGAACACAATGTTTGTGTTTTCCCATTCCCCGTTTTGTTGAAGCCATGTGAACAAGCGCCCCAGTTCAGTATCCATCGCTTCAATCGCAGCTCGAAAATAAAGTTTTGGATTTTGATTAATATGCTGCTGTGTGCCGGTAAGTCCTGGTACCGTATGAAGTGCGTCGGGCGGTTTGTGATAGGGCGAGTGAGGTGCATTGAAAGCCAACCAAAGAAAAAACGGTTGCTCAGTACCCAGTCCGTCTAACCAGTCGATGGCATCGTTCACGGTTTCTGTGGTAGCGTAATTTGTGATGGTACTCGCCACGCCATCGGTTGTTTTTTTCCAATCGTAGTAGTTCGTAAGCTCCCCAAGAAAATTACCGGAATAACGATCATAGCCCATTCGGTTGGGGTTTAGGAGCGATTGAGGGGTTTGTTGATTGAGGTGCCATTTTCCAATATTGGCCGTGGCATAGGTGTTTGGGGAGTAGTACTTCAGTAATTTGGGAATGGTCATCTCTGCCGTATCAATTTGACCATATTCTGCGCCTGAAATAGCCGTACCAACCCCGGTTCGGAAGCTGTATCGCCCGGTTAGGATTCCTGCCCGAGTGGGTGAACAGATTGGCGAAGCCCAGGCATTTTGAAAACGAACACCTCTCGCCAACAAAGCACGGATATTAGGCATATTGGCTGTATCCACTGCATTTTCATAAAAGCCACAGTAGTCAGCGCCCATATCGTCCGCAATGATGAGGATAATGTTTTGTTGCGCTGTGAGTACCTGGCCTGTGAACCAAAGCACGATAGCAAAAGCAATTTTTTTCATGGATTTAAGATGTATGTATGGCCCAACCATACCTTCAAGGGCTGTTCAGCGTGCTATGATTATTTTTTTTACCGTCCTTTTTCCACCTTCGCTGATTTGCAAGGAATACATCCCTGTGGGCAGATTGCCTGTTTCGAAGGTGTAATCCACTCCGGTCTGCACGTTCTCTTGGAATTGCACCAACTGCCCTTGGGAGTTGAAAAGCATAGCAGTCATATTGCTGCTTAGCGATGGGGTAAGGAACAGATTGAATTGATCGTTGGCAGGGTTTGGAAAAACGCTGAAAAGGATTTCATTTTCAACATCGTTCACGCTGGTATACACCGTCACGGGCTCGTTGATCACATTGTGACCGGAATTTGGCCCCGTGTTTCCCATTTGTACTTTCCCAAAAAATTTTGGACCAAGTACATATGGGAATACAGGCGTTTGTGCCTCGTCTATTGTAGTGAAATAAGCATAAATCCCTTCTGGATACTCAGGTGTAATACAAAAACGGCCATTCCACTGGTCTAGGTCTCCCAATCCCTCCACATACTCAAAATCTTCCATGTAGGCCCCCAGTGGATAAAAAGTTATGATTGGTCCGACCAGGGAGGCTGGCAGTTGTGTGCCGTTTGGCAGTGTGTTACGCTGGGTAATATTGCGTAGACGGTAACTGCTGCGCATTCTTTTGATAGGTCCCGTACCATTTGTATTGGAGTAGGCATAGGCTCCGTAAATTGGGAAACCATCAAAAGCAAATCCAATGAGCGGCGCGTGATGGGTGCTGTCCGTATCGTCGTAAAGGCAGGTTGGGTTTACATGCAAGTGATATTCGTGCATATTGTTTGGATGTCCGAGACAGGGGTCAAATGTCTCCATGTGCGTATGTTCAAAATAATATGCATTCTGAAACCATACGCCCGAATCCTGCCAGGTTTTTGCATCTTTTGGGTTATAGATGGACACCCCATTGGTCCAAATACCGATGTGGCCATAGGGAGTGGTGACTTTATTCCCTGTGTTTTCCTCTGGACTTAGGGTTATCTTGAAAACAAAATTTTGGGCTTCGGGAGACCAAGGATTGTTAGGCCAATCATAGCCTACGGGAATCCAATCCGCAATATCATTGGTGCTGACATATACATTGTTTGAGGAATATTGCACCTGTTGAACGTTGGTTTGAATACTGGCAAAACCTGTTGCTCCGCTGTGGTTGACAATCCAAGACGTGATTGCTGGATTGGTTTGGGCGGACATAATATTGAAAAATGCGAGGCCGATAAGCGAAAGGGAAAACCGCATAGGATAATACTAATTATTTGGTGAGCAGCTGAGACGGCACCAAAGTAGTAGGGTTTAATCTACCGAAAAAACGCGTCCCTCTTGAACATGCCCGATTGGCGGTTTCTGCTTTCAGATGCTATCGATGTCCCGCATTTTACCGGCGACTTTATTTGCTGATATGCCCTGCAGTATGCTTATATACAAATTGTTGGCGTATAGAGCCAATAAATTTGCTGGTAAAAACTTTCCTTATTCAAGCCCATCTTCGAAAAAAAATGACCGCTCCCTAGGAAAGCCCCATCCATGAAATTCCGAAAAATGAGCCTTCTCAAAAAGCTCCAGTGCCGGACAAGGTATTTGGTTTTGCTCCATGATGCGCAGTAATTCCAGCAATGGGACCAAGGTGGATGAACTGTATTCACCGGTTCCAGCATACAGGTTGTTCCGCCCAATTTCGATAACCAGCGAAATGCTTTTTAGGTAATCAACCGGTAGCTGTTGGTAAAACTTGTAATAATCCAAGGCTTCTGTCTCTGTCAAAACCTCTACACCCTTGAAGTCATTCAGCGCAGCTTCCTCTTGCAGAAATGCTGGGTCAAATTCATGGATTTGCGTTTCCCAATCATCTAACTGACTAGTGCTCGTAAAATCCCATAAAAGGCGCAGTAACCTTATAATTTTTTCTTCCCGGTTTATCCCAAGTGCCTCTCCAAATGTTTCAAGGCATCGAATCCCAAGGGCGACCCTAGCTCGAATTGAAATGTGCTTTGCTCGGTTTTCTATTGTTGTATCCATGGTTAAGAGTCCAGCAGGCAAATCCGTCAAAAAAAGTGTGCCCCAGTATTGTACCGGCGACTTTAGTCGCCGGAAAAAACCAAGAGCAAAGTCAGAGCATTGGCCTGGTGCTCCTGCGACTAAAGTCGCCGGTACCGTTAATGAACCAATACCTGTCCGAAACGCATACTCGACTCATTTTCAATTCGATAGGCGTAGGTTCCAGCAGGTAACCCCGCCAGCGAAAGCGTGCCGTTCCCTTCAAATTTCAAGACCTTTACCTGACTCCCTTTTGCATTGTACAGCCGGAATGTGCAATTCCCGGATGCTGCAGAACGGAGTTGAAGGACGCCGCTTTCTGCAACTGGATTGGGAAATACCTGAAGGTCGTCAGGGCTTGTACCGGCGACTTTAGTCGCTGGATTACCGTTCCGTTCGTTGACGTTTCCAGCGACTAAAGTCGCCGGTACAGGCTTGGCCTCCATCAGTCCCGGGAGTTCGAGCCAGAATTGTCCGGCAGCCTTGATTTGATTGCTGCTTAGGAAACCAATCTCGCCGTTGGGGCCCTCGTGCAGTTCATCGGCAGCGTCCAGGTTTTGCCACAGCGGACCGTGGGCTATTGCACCACGCCGCCAAAGTTTGCAAGCAGAGGCGGCCAAGTCTGCGGGCATAGCACCCAGTTTGGAGAACCAAATTTCAGCAGGTGCCGTGAAATTCGCATTCGTTCCGTAGTTCTGTAAAATCCAGTAATCCGTTGAATTCGAATGCACTATGTTGGGAAGTGTATCGGGCGAAACACTCAAACGCGACACCACTACCTCCCCGTTTGGATAAGTCCCGCTGGGTGGGAATACAAGGGTTAGTCCAGTGCCGTCAAAGGTGTACCGTTTCTTACCCGGTGCAATGGTGAGGCGTTTACTTACGCCTTTACCAACGGGAGCTGTCGATTTTTCGCGTTTTACGGCAGAACCAACCAGCGAACCATGGCGTACACCCACACGGTCGAGCGCAAGGCCTCCAGCTTCGTTGAACTGATAATAACTGATTAGGTTGGGAAGTTCCTCTGGTGCTTTGGTCAGGTGCATCAGTTCACGGATTTCCTCCTGGGTCAGCGATTTATCGAACACACAAATCTCGTCCATGGAGCCCTTCACAAAACGCCCGCCCCAGCCTTTGTAGTTGCCAAAGCGGTTGCCGGAATCAAAATTGACCGGTGCCACATTGAAGCTTTGCTTCGAGCCGCGGCCATTCACATAAAGGGTAATGCCCGTAGGTTCCACCACCATGGCCACGTGGCTCCACTCCCCGGCGGGCGCGATGAGGCCGCTGTTCCACCACCACTGACCACCCGGCCAGTGATAGCCCAGGGAATTATCACCCGGACGGAAATTAAAGCCGGCCGTCTGGCCGTCGTGCATAAAAATCGCGCTGTATTCTGGCTGGATGCCATCGGGCTTTATCCAGGCCGTTACGGTCAAGGTATTTGTAGTCAGGTTGAGCGCCGGGGTCGCCACATAATCTTCCGTATTGTTGCCCCCGATATTCACAGCAGAACCCGGAATGGTGTCCGCGCGGCAGCCGTCTCCGATACTGATATTGAGCGACTTGGAAAATTGCCCATTCACGGTCAAGGTGGCCGTGTAGGTCCCCGCATCGCCGAACACCGCTTTTGGGTTGCGGATGTCCGTCGCGCTCGACCAGGTTGGGGCCGGGTCGAACGACCATTCCCAGGTAGCGCCATCATGGTTCAGCACGGAATAGTCGTCGAAATAAATCGTATCGCGGGAACAGTTGGCCACCAAAGCGCTGGCCATCGGTTGTACAACTACAGCGGAAGGTTCGTACAAATCAGCCTCCCAGACCCCAAAACCCCAGGTGCCGTTTCGGATTTTTCCGGTTTTATAGAATGGTTTGAGCCGGTTGCATTCCGCCGAAATGGGGAAACCGGTGCTGTATGGCTGCCAGTCGCTGTGGCTGTTGTTTCGATAAAACACGCCGCCATTGGTGCCCAGGTAAATCCCGCCATCGGTGCCGTATTGGGCCATGATGTTGCTGATGCGGATGTTGTTCAGGGTGGCGGTGGTCAGGTTGGCCCAGGTTTGCCCACCGTCGATGGTTTTGTAAATTTTCTTGCCGTTGGAGCCATAAGTGACGGCTGCCCAGAGCACGTTTTCGTTTTCTGCACTGAGGGCGAGTTTCACGCGGTCGTTGTTGTTGGGCAAGGGAAGGCCGGTGACTTTTACCCAGCTTTGTCCGCCGTTGGTGGTTTTCCAGATGGAATCGTCGGTGCCATCCCACTGCGAACAATAAATCACGTCCGGGTTTGAACGGCTCACTTCGATGTCGTACACGGTATTGTCCACCGTGCCCGGAAAGGTATAAAGTGCTGAAAATGAAGTGCCACCATCGGTGCTTTTCCAGATTTTGTTTTCCTTGCCGAGGTACACGATGTTCCAACAGCGAGGGTCCCAAACCATTTCTGAGTTGGCGTAATACGCGTAGCTTTCGTTGGGGAAAAGCCCAACCGGGAAATAACTCACGCCATCCTCGAACCCGCCTTTCAATCGATAACCACCAATATCGGAGTGATAGGTTTTGCGGGCATCGCCTGGGTTGACATACCCTGTGGGCGATTCTGCACCGCCCATCCGGTAATATTTGCCGTCGGGAAAACTTTCGTGCCAGGCCATATTGCCGTTGTGATACCGACCGCCCACGAGCACATCCTCGTTCCAACCACTGTCAAAGCCCCACATATCCGAGCCTGAAACCCCGTTCATCCGGGCCTCGATGCTTTGGGCAAAATTGTTGGAATAGTTGATGCCACCGTCGCTGGTAATCCAAAGGTCATTGCCATGCGCAGCAATCGCCTGGATGTCAGGGTGGCTCCAGGGGAGTCCGCCGACATAAGCGCCCAGTGCCGACCAGGTGGCGCCCCCGTCGTTGCTTTTGAACCAGGAACACCCCCCTGCAATCAATTGATTGTCATTGTTTGGGTTCACCACAATGGCCATGTCGTAGAACCCTTGTGTAAACCAATCCACCCCGTTTGCGTCCATCAAATTGGTGTGGGTTGGAATCGAATAGGGTTGTCCGATGGCATTTGTAGGGTGTGTATTCGACCAGGTGCCGCCGCTGTTGGTGCTTTTAAAAACCCCGATGTAGCCACCCAGGTTGCCGCCTTCGCCACAGAGATAGGCGTACACTTTAGAGGGGTTGGAGGGGCAAACAGCAATCATGCCGCCTGTTACGGTCATGCCCGCAGCGGGCGTCCACCAACCCGCGTTGGAATTGTTGAACGTTGCGCCACCATCGGTAGAGACGCGAAAATCCGAACCGCTGCCACTTTTCCGGATGGTAAAAGCGGTGAGTGGGTCGTTGGGTTTGAACTCCACGGCCCAGGTTTGTTGGGTGTGTATTTTGGCCCAGTTTGCGCCCGCATTGGACGTGCGCAACAAGCCTTGGTCGGCAGCTGCCAGCACCACCTCGGGTTGGTCGGCTTTGATGGCGATGTCATTGACCCAGAGGTTATTTTCGCTGTACACCGTGGCCCAGGTGCTGCCACCATCGGTGGTTTTGATGATTTTTCCGCCGGTTGCGGCGTATACGGTATTGGGGTCGGTTGGGTGGATTTTCACCGCGCCAAAGGAACCGTGCATGACATTGAGGGTGAGCAGGGTCCAGTGCAAACCCTTATCGGTTGTTTTCCAGACGCCCCCGGTTTCGCCCCCCGCATAGAGGATGTTGGGGTCGGAAAGCGAGATGTCGATGGAATAGACATTGGTTTGCCAGGTTACCTCGGTGAGGCCATCGGTATCGTAGGTTTGTTTGGGGCCGAGAAAGCTCCAGGGCCCCCCGCTTCTTTGTTGTTGGGAGATTTCCCGAACTGCGCGCAATGCAGCTTCTTTTTCAGCCAAATCATCCGCGCTTGGTTCTTTGATGAAACCATCTGCTTGTACAAAAGGCCTTGCCCAGTGCATCCAATGTTTGAAATACTGGGTGTAGGAGTTTTTCTCAAATGCTTGATTTTCACAGTATTCCGTGTAGGCTTTTTGGACCTCGAACACGTTGGGGTTGTCGCCCGTGAGCAGGTGCATCCAGGCGGGTGCATCGGGCGAAACGTGTGGTAAGGATGGTTTTTGTTGGGAAAAAAGGATATTGGGGAAGCACATCACGCCTGCCATCAGGAGAAGGGCAAGCAAATAAGTCCTGTTTTTCATGCGCAGTAAGAATAGTTAACTGCGCAAATGTCACGAAAAGCGAAGAATTTAAGCAGCCGGGTTTTGTCTTGAAGCAGCCGCAACATGATTTATCCAGCCAACAGGTGCTTTTACCCTTTTTTCAGCACCAGTTGCAATTGTGTTTTTTCCGCAATGAGGTCGAAGAACTGCCGAAGTATCCCGTATTCCTCCGTCGGGAATTCTAGTTTTGAGATATTCATTTTGAGTAGCACTTGTACCTCGTGGTTTTCCAGGGGAGCGCAAGAAAATTGAATCCTTCCGCCCTCGCCGGGAAGCACAATACGGGCTTTTTCGGGGAGTTCCTCGATTAAATACCCCTTTGGAAGGGTTAAATTGAGCACATATTGCGATTTTAAGGCGGCTGCAAAACTGACCGGAAACCGCCGAACGGGGCTACTAAACGGGTTTTTCAGGACTAAAAAATCCAGTATGGGTTTTACATACAGGAAGTCATTCAAAACCGTTGCCGTATTTGGAATACTGCATCGAAAGCTTACTTGAAGGGGTTTATTGTAGTCGTTCAAATTTGAAAAAACTAGGGAGTCCAATTTGGCTTCCGGATAATCCGGGGCAAATTCCTTTTTCAAAAAATCACCCTTATCCTTCGATTCTTCCATTTGTTTTCTCCAATAGGCGGCCGTTTCCCCGGTAACACTGATGGAAAACCGTCCCTTTGATTCGCCCATTTCATCGAGCTCAAGTTCGCCAAACCAGGTAAGCGATTCTTCCGGTGCCCTAATCTCTGTCCAAAAGGGTTTCCGGATTCGAACCACCCAGCCCATTTTGTTGTAGCAACTGGGATTCAACTGGTTTACAGCATGATAGGGGTTGGTTGCATCCAGGAGTAGACTGTCTTTTCCAACGATTACAAAGGCGACCAGGGTGTTGAATTGATAAATATAGGGATAGCCCGTGATGGGTTCGCCATGGTCGCGGGTACTGAGCAACATCGGGTACGCTTTCATACGGTATCGCCGAAGCAGGGTCACGATGGCGAGGTTCAGGTCTGCGCTGGTCCCAGTGCCTTTGGAAAAAGCCGCATCGACCCCATTGGGAGCCGCGCGTTCAAAGGTCCCATCCCACTTGATATTTTTACCCACAAAACGCAACACTTTTTCAGCGATGAGCACACTATCCTGAATACTGTCCTGCCCCATGCTTGCTTGGAAGGAGGACCAGATTTTAAGGTTGGTAAGGCTATCCAGGTATTGACCGCCAAAACCTTGATAAAAGGAAAGCGAAAGGGCAACTGGCCCCCAGCCAATGGAATCCGTAGCACCCCATTGGACGATATCCTGTTGAAACCAAATATGGGCCCGGTAGTCATCGACGGTGGTCATAAACGGTTCGTCGCCCGTCAACCCCGGGAGCTTGGAAAAACCATAGGTGGTAATCCGGTTGTGGTGTTGACCGGCTGCAAACATGTCGGGCTTTTCCACCCTGGTTTCAAACAGGTCGTATTCTTTGGGTTTTCTGGTCAGCACGGAATATTCTGCGTATTCGGGCAAACTCACTTCCACCTGGCTCCAACGGACCGGGATGTCTTCTTGAAAAAACCAATCGTACAAATTCTGTGAATCGGAGGACCGAAGTTTGTAGCGATATTCAATGATGCAGCCCTTTTGCAGGTTGGGGATAAACACCTTTTTGACATTGAATTGCTCGGTGACCTCTTCGGTAAACACATTGTCTGACTTTACTTTTTTGCGAGTTCCGTCTGACAAAATAAGCTGTACATCCAGGTCTTCAAACCTTTCTTCCTTTCGATTGGAACGGTAGAAAATGCGGAGATTTCCTTGGTCGAAGGCCGCGGGGTCAAAAATCTTGATCCTCCGGCTGCGTTGGTAAATCACCTCGGCTCCTCGATCCCCAAAGAACAATTTGATTTTCCCAACATCCTGCAACACCATGGCGGTGGCCAAGGTATCCCAGCTGCAAGTCGTTAGTTTTAAGTCGCTTTCAGGAATTTCGCCCCAATCACTGACAGGCATTTTTTGGGCGATCAGGTTTTGGATTCCAATACTGCAAATCAGTACGAGCAGCCAGCATGTGTGTCGCATATCTTTTGGTTTGAAGCATGAAGCGTATAAAGCATTCAAATGTACCAAAAAATTGTAGCAACCAGTCAAAAAGGGTCCATAAATGAAAAGCGCCACCGCTTTTACAGTGACGCCTTTCTATTCATTCTCAAAGATGTAAACTCAAGCCAGCAAATGCTCGGAAGGGTCGCTCATTCGATGCGAATCGTAGAGCTCTTGTTCAAAAACACTGGTCTGTTGCACCATCCGGATAGCCAGGAGCGCGGCTGGAATGGACAATAATTCCCCGATGGATCCCGCTTTCAAGCTAAAAGCAATGTCCTCCACATTGGCTTCCCCGCCTAACCTGCTGGCAATGTTGGTGAGGATGTTGTAGCCAATCCAGCAGGCCCACCACCAGCCAATCAAGGTGGTTTCTTGATAGCCTTCACGCTCCACTTTGCCAGGGATAGCGCTCTGGGTTTCGTTCCAGATTTCCTTCATGATGGTATAGGGCCGCACCAGGTTCATAAACGGCACGAACCAGGCACCGGCAGCCCAACCTTCTGTATAGCTCGGGATGACCGTTTCGTCTTGCAAACGATGCAAATTGGCATAGGCCCGCCGAAACCAGCGGATGAAAAACACCGCACAGATAATCATGCTCACCAGGAATCCGATGGCGCTCAATCCAATCAAGAGCCCGCTTTGGGTGGCGTCTTCCGAGGTAAATTCATCTGATTCGATAAAACTGGCCTGCCACCATTGGGTGGCGGCAAATACCAGCGTGAGCAAGATGTTGATGTAGAAAAAGGTAACGACCCAACGGGCGCGTTCTTGATTTGGAAGGATGGAATCCATGGG
>JALHPW010000125.1 GCA_022842255.1 Saprospiraceae bacterium
TCGGATTTAGACCGAAACGTGGAGCGTGTGTTGACCATTATGCTCCAAACACCTACGTTTAAAGGGTACAAGGCCAGCAACAAGCCCAATCTTGCGGCGCACGCAAAACTTGCGCGAATTGCGGCAACAGAAGGAATGATTTTGTTGAAAAATGAATTGGAAACATTGCCGATTTCGGAAAGCACCAAAAAAATCGCAGCCTTTGGCAATACCTCGTACGACATCATTACAGGCGGCACGGGCAGCGGAGACGTGAACGAAGCCTACTCGGTTTCCCTGGAAGCAGGGCTGAAAAATGCAGGGTACACATTAGATTCAAGCTTACAAGCTGCTTACAGTCAATATATTGTGCAAGCCAAGGCCGCTCGCCCACCTAAAAAGACGTTTTTTGATGTACAGCCGCCTATCGCAGAAATGGACCTGAGCAGAAATCAAATCGCCGAACAGGCGCTGAGCGCCGAAATCGCCATCGTGACCATTGGCCGCAATGCTGGCGAATTCCAGGACCGGAAGCTGGAAGGCGATTTTTACCTTACCGCTGCAGAACAGGAACTGCTTAAAAATGTGTCGGAAACCTTCCACGCACAGGGCAAAAAAGTGATTGTTATCATCAACGCCGGTGGGGTAATCGAAACAGCCAGTTGGCGCAAGCAGGCCGATGCCATCTTGTTGGCTTGGCAAGGTGGTCAGGAAACGGGCAATGCCATTGCGGACGTGCTCCGGGGCAAAGCCAACCCGTCTGGCAAACTCGCCACCACCTTCCCCATGGATTACCCGGATGCCCCTTCGGCCAAAAACTTCCCTGGTTTGCCCGCAGAAATGCCTACCGAAATCACCTACGAAGACGGCATCTATGTCGGATACCGATACTTCGATTCCTTCGGGGTGCAACCAGCTTACGAATTTGGGTACGGACTTTCCTACACCCAATTCGAATACAAAAACCTGAAAATCAGCGGAAAGCTATTTTCAAAGAAATTGACTGCTACGGTAGAAATTGTGAATACCGGAAAAACAGCAGGCAAAGAAGTGGCTCAACTTTATCTCTCTGCGCCTTCCACCAACCTGGACAAACCCGCTCAGGAACTCCGGGGCTTTGCCAAAACCAAGTTGCTCCAACCAGGGGAGAAACAAACGCTGACCTTTACCCTCGAAGCCAGTGATTTGGCCTCGTTCGACCCCGCAGTCTCAGCCTGGGTGGCTGAATCAGGAAACTATACGGTTAAAGTTGGGGCTTCAAGCCGCGACATCCGTCAAACAGGTCAATTCTCGCTAGCCAAAAACCTGACCGTTGAAAAAGTCAACAAGGTGCTGGCACCGGCCAAAAAAGTGACGGAATTGAAGAAAAGGGTATAGATTTACGAATTACGAGTTGCGAATTACGAGTTGCGGGCACCCGTAAATCGTAATTCGCAACTCGCAATTCGTAATTCAAAAACGATACTGCGCCCCAGCCCGCAAATAAAGGGCATCAAAGGAAGGGTTTGCAGCAGAAAGGTCCTTGGAATAATCAGCCCACAGGCCAAAAGTCCAATTTGGGATGTCTTTTTCCAGACCGACACCAAAACGCCACTGATTGCTAAGCCATTGAGCCTCAAACTTCTCAGCAGTGTATTCATTCCGAGGGGATGGGCCGCCCGGACCACCGGGCCCCCAGGGGTCCTCTTCCTCAAATTTATAGGTTACCAAGGTCGGCGACATTCGCACCCATTGGTGGGCCAAACGGATGGATGGGCGGATCCAAAACTTAATGGGCAACTCATACCGGATGCCCAATCCAAATTGTTGGTGACGAGGGCTGCTTTCCACCAAAACCAGTTTGTGTTGGTGTTGTGGCCCACCGCCCCCTCCTCCGCCACCGCCACCACCGCCGCCGGGCGGGTGGGGCAAAGAATCATGGTGTGGGTGGAATTTCTGCTCAAAACCCATGGTGCATACATCTTGATGCAACCAATCCACAGAAGCGCTTAGCCAAAAGGCTTTAAATATTTTTGCCTCAAAACTTAGGCCTTGGCCTTGTATAGCCGAGACGCCCTCCTGCTTGGGTTGCACAAAACCAAGGGTCGCTTGGGCCCCAATCCGGAAGCGGCTTTTTGTATCCCGGACGGGTTTTATGTCTTGGGCAATAGCATTTGTTGCCAAAAGGGAGTCTTTCAATTTTTCAATTTCTACCAACAGGGAATCCCGCTTGGGGGAATTCCCTTTCAGCGAATCGGACGAATTTCGGGTATCGACAAGATCGGACGCCACGGAAGCAGTACTATCGATGCTTGGCAACTCATTTTGAACCGGAATAGACTGCTTTGGCAAATCCTGATTTTGCGTAGCAATTCCCGTTTCGGTAAGGGGTAATTCTACGGTCTCTACACCCTTGGACGGCTTTTTTTCAGTCTGTGCAGCAAGAGCGGGCTGGGAGGGTTTGGAGTCCTTAACTTTTAATGGGAACGACGTTACATTGACCTGATTGGCAACAACTTTTGGATTGGATGGGAAAGGGGCTACGCTTGTATTAGGGTTATTTCCTACTAGTATTTCACCTTGTACGGGAGATTTTGGCCGACTGGTGTGTTGCTCGGCAAGGGCCAATTGGCTTGACAAATTGGAGCGTTCCGTTTGCAGGGCCGCCACATCCTGTCGGAGGGTTTTGTTTTCTCGTTGAATGGATAGGGTTTTCCAAAGCAAAAATCCAGCGACCGCCACGGCAACAAACGTTGCTGCCTGCCACCAGCGCAAGCTCGGGCGTACGCCCTGGACCGCTCCGGCATCAAAAGCATCGAGCCGTTTGGACATTTGCTTCCAGTTTTTCCCTCGATTGGGAAAGGAGGCTTCATCCTCTAGGCGTTTGGCAAAAAAGTCGTCTAAATCGCTCATTTCACTGCATTTTTTGTTTTACCACTTAGTACACATAGAAAACATAGTATGGATATACCGTATCTTATGGGTTATGTTTTTTATGTGTGCTAGGTGGTAACCCATCAACCAAAAAATTCAAACTCAGTTTTCAAAATAGTTTTGAGGTGTTGTCTGGCCCGCGAAAGGTTGGATTTGGACGCCCCAACACTGATTCCCAAGGTTGAGGCAATTTCTTCGTGCGAAAACCCATCCACCACCGCCAGGTTGAATACCGCCCGATATGCGGGAGGCAACCGGTCTAACATAGCCCAAATCTGCTCCTGCGTCAAGGCCTCCTCAATTCCGTTAAGTGATCCGGCATCGTGCCAAGGTTGCAATTCAGTTTCAGGTGCCAGGCTCATGTTGGAGCGCAAGCGGTCGATGGCCGTGTTCACGATAACCCTTCGCAACCACGGCCGAAACGGCTGGCCGCCCACAAACAAGTGAATTTTGGTAAAAGCCTTGAAGAACGCATCGTTCACCACCTCTTCCGCTGTTTCGGAATTGCCCATATATCGCCGGGCAATGGTCATGGCATAGTTGTAGAAGTAGGCAAACAGCCGTTGCTGGCTGGCCCGGTGGTTTTGGCGGCACCCGTCGAGTATTTCATCTAGATTCACATCTTGCGTTTCCATGCACTGTACGGTTGGGCGGCGGGGCGGGTTGCGTGGGCGTTGGCAAAATGCAAAGAAAACAAAAGCCCCATGCTTGTTGGCATGGGGCTTTTGAGAATCGCAGGGTTTTGAATCCCAGTAGCGAATTTCATGAAGCCTCTACATATTCAAACTCATCTTCAATTTCTTCTCCACTTCCTCCACCGTGTCCTTGAACACAATATCGGTATCCATCATGTCCTGCACCGCTTTGCAGGAGTAAATAACCGTGCTGTGATCGCGTCCACCGAATTGCTCGCCGATGGACTTGAGCGACTTGTTGGTCAATTTCTTGGCCAGGTACATGGAGAGCTGACGCGCAATCACAATGTTGCGCTTGCGGGTTTCGTGGTGGAGTTTCTCCACCGGAACACTAAAGTGCTCAGCTACCAATTGCTGTATGAATTCGACCGTGATTTCTTTGTTGATGGTAGTCACAAAGTTGCGAATCACCTCCTTGGCCAAATCCATGTCCACATCCCGACGGATGAGCGTGCTTTGCGCCAACAAGGAAACCATCACGCCTTCTAGTTCGCGGATATTGTTTTTGATGTTGTAGCAAATGAACTCCAATACATCGCTGGGAATGTCCACGCCCTCTTCTTCCATCTTGGTTTCCAAGATGGCCATGCGCGTTTCCAAATCAGGCGCCTGCAAATCTGCACTGAGCCCCCATTTGAAACGGGAAATCAAACGCTCTTCCATGCCTTCCAAATCCTTGGGCGGACGATCGGAGGTGAGAATAATCTGCTTGCCGTTTTGGTGTAACTGGTTGAAAATGTGGAAGAAAATCTCTTGTGTCTTCTGTTTCCCAGAAAGGAATTGGATATCGTCAATAATCAACACGTCAATCATCTGGTAGAAATTGACGAAATCGTTGACCGAGTTGTTCTTGATTGCCTGTATAATCTGGTTGGTAAACTTCTCCGCGGAAACGTACAAAACCGCTTTTGACTCTATTTTGCTCACCACTTCATGGCCAATGGCCAGCGCTAGGTGTGTTTTGCCCAAGCCTACATCGCCAAATATGAACAAAGGGTTGAAGGCCGTGCCGCCCGGTTTTTTGGCAATGGCCAAACCTGCGTTGCGGGCCAAACGGTTGCAATCGCCCTCAATAAAGTTCTCGAACGTATAATTGGGGTTGAGCTGTGGATCAACCTTGATGCGTTTGATGCCTGGGATGATGAACGGGTTTTTAATCATCTCGGCATCAAAAGAACCCGGTACTGGCTCGCTGTCCTTGTCGGCAGACGGACGGGTGTCCAACTTGCCACTGCTGCTGCTGTGGCCGTTGCCCTGGGAAGCACTGTCGGGGATATGGTAGACCAAGCGACCACGCTCGCCAAGTTCCTGGCGTATGCTCTTTTTAAGGAGCTGCACATAGTGTTCTTCCAGCCACTCGAAGAAGAACTTATTGGGCACTTGAATCGTAAGCACCTCGGTGTCGAGATGCACGGGTTTGATTGGTTCAAACCACGTTTTAAAACTTTGTGGGCTTACGCTTTTTTTGATGGTACGCAGACAATCGTCCCATACCATCCGGCTGTCTCTTGTCATACCAGGTGGGCGCATTTGGGTGTTGGGAGTGATCCGTTAATAGTTCGTTTTGGTGAAGCTGTTCAGTCGAGTAGGGCGACAAAGATTGGGCATACTCACGACCTAGACAAATAGATTTTGACTTTTTTCGAGAATTTTTTTTCCCTTTTTCAAAACAAGTTGAAAACGAGCGTTTTGCGAAAATCGAAGGTCGCAGAAGCAGGATGTACCAACGAGACCATTTTGCTGTTTGCGTATTTTCTCCAAATTTATACCACAAGTATTGACCGTTTTCAAACAATTAACACTCATATTCGTGCTTACATAATTTTTTTGAAAACTTCCTCAATTGCCTCGAATTTATCTTTGAAACAATTTCAGGTTCCTGTCCAATTGTTCAAAAGGGCTTGAAATTCAGCACTAAAGCAAAAAACAAGGTCGAAATTAAAAACAAATTGTATGCTCAAGAAATGGTCAACTCAGGGGCAATTCAATGCGCTATTGTCCTGAAAACCAATCCTTAAAATCACGTATTGTTATTGTTATAAAATCGCTTTAAATCCAAGCCCAAAAGTGGCTTTTCAAACCAGTTTAAAACAACTGTCCGGCCTCTGTACGTACGGCTAGGATAGCCGTTTGCAATGGGGTGATGCTTTGTTCGTCAAGCGCCGCCAATAGGGCGTTGACCAAAACTTCAGCGTCGGCATTGGGGTCCAAATCCTGCCCCGTCATCGTTACCAAAGCAAGGGTATTGTTTTTGGCAATCCGGATGATTTGCCACAAAGTGTCGGACACGTACAATTGCTGCGAGACATTGTGTTCAAATTCCTGGTTGATGGCCATGAGCAATACACCACGCAACTCACGCACCTTCATATCCGGCATCCGCACCCGCAGCATGGTGTTGGCCACATCGGCACGGTCGCAAAGCAACATGAGCCGCTCATAGGCGGAAAGACGCAGCGGAAGGGTAATCTTCTGGGCGTCATTGCGCAACAAAGCATGGTCGATGCGCTGACGCTCATCCAACAGCGCCTTCAAAAGATAATATGCAGTGGCGCCAACAATGAGCGCAGGAATCGTGAGCTTGAGGATGTCTAGGAAAAATTCCATTTTATTTATGTGGTCAAATTTTGAATGTGGTCAATATAGTCAATGTGGTCAATGTGGTCAATGTGGTCAATATAGTCAATTTGGTCAATTTGGCCAATTTGGTCAATTTGCTGAATGTGGCAAACCGTGTACCGTGTACCGTAAACCGTGTACCCTAAACCGTGCACCCGCCTTCGCACTAAAGTGCTTCGGCGGGTAAAAGGGCGGCAAAGGTAAAAATCGAGCGTAAACATTTTTGTGTTGTTCCTGTTTCTGTATTCGTACTTTTGCCACACAATTATAGCCAACGCAAAGTGTTTTTGAGGATTGAGTTTTTATATTCAATTAAAAACCAAGGTGTTTCAATCACTCAAATCATCAAAACCACTTTAATCACAGTATAAAAGGCAACTCTTCTCATGGAAATGATGCTCGAAAATACAGCCACAATGGCTCCGGTCAGCCTCACCGAGGGCGCCGTAGAACAACTCAATCTTATCCGCAAACAGGAAAATATTCCTGCCGACTACTGCCTGCGTCTCGGCGTGAAGGGCGGTGGCTGCTCTGGTTTCTCTTATGTGCTGGGGTTCGACCAAGCGCAAGACAACGACGACACCTTCGAAATCGGTGGTCTGCGCGTGGTAATGAACAAAGCCCACGCTATTTATTTGCTTGGAATGGAGGTGGATTTCCACAACGGGCTTGACAATCGCGGGTTCACGTTCGACAACCCGAATGCCAAAAGTACCTGCGGATGCGGGACCTCTTTTTCCGCTTAAATATTTAAACAGGAAAACCGGAAAACCGGAAAATTTAAAATCGATAGGGAAATGATTCGAAACAGGACAGATTTTGCCCTATTCGGAATCAATTATCGCAGTTTTAAATTTTCCGGTTCTCCGGTTCTCCTGTTTTGCTGTTTATTTTCCGGTTATCCGGGGTAAACTATCACCCGCCGGACATCAATACACCACCGTCACCGTCCCTTCGTAACGGACCTGTTTCCCATCCAAGAATTCAACAACCGCCAAATACGGGTACACCCCCGCCTGAACATTCTGCCCATCCCAGCGACCGCCCCAGCCTTGTAATGGAGCATTCGGCTGGAAATCCCTACGCTCAAAAACGAGGGAACCACCACGGCTGTAAACTTGGAGCGAAACGACCCGTTGCACGCCTTCTCCGGCAAATACCGTGAAATAGGCATCTGAGGCGCTTCCAGGTTTTATGACATTGGGGAAATAAATGTTTGTTTTCTCCACCTCCATCATCAAATTGTCGCTGGCCGTGCAATTGTTGTAATCCCGCACGATAACCGCAAACCAGGTCGGCTCTGAAATCTCGATGGTATGCCGAAGGGTATCCTGTCGGTCAAACAAGCCAGGTGGTCTCCATTCAATTTGCTGCAAAAATTCCGGTTCCACATTGGTAATGGCCCGTATACCGAAGCGCTCTCCAGCCAAAACTGTCGTCTTGCTGACCTGCAATTTCACCTGCAATTCAGCAGGTTCTTTGATGGTGATGGGCCAATCTTTGGTCCCACCTGAAGCGTCGCGCACATATAGGGTGTACTCGCCAGCCCAAAGGTGATCGAAGATCGGATTGGTCGTAAAGGTCTGACCATCAAGGGAATAGTAGAATGGTTTCTCTCCACCAAATACGGTATCAACCTGAATCATACCATTGCGCAACCCATAGCACTGAACAGGGGTAACAATGGTACGAACGCTGTCTACCTCACTAGCCTTTGCCAAAAAGCCCGTGAAAATGCAGAGAAATGAAAAACCGAGGGTAGCTATGCGCATGGACAGGATTGGTTGGGCGATGAAATCGGTCGCAAGAACAAGTATGGTGGTGATTCGCTGCCCGAAGGTAGGAAAGATTGTAAAATCTCTTTCAAAAGTCGGACATTTGGCACGAACCGCCGTGAACAATGTATCCTAAGACAAACACTTTGCCAATAGATGTTAAGGTCCGCTGTTTCCCCGCAGAAACCAGTGCGCTTATGAAATCGCTACAGGTTTGCTTACCCCTGTTGCTTGCCCTTTGCCTCTCCCTTGAAGCCTGCGGACAGCCCAGTTTTACGGCCAACGATGTGGTTCCGCCTCTGCCAAAAGCCTTTGATTATGGCTCAAACATGGGCTATTTCCCGCCAAATTATGGAGACAAGGCGCTGGCAACCCTGGCCCGGGATTATGGGGCAACCAGCATCCGACCTGGACTGTTCCACCATTTTTTAGAAGCTTGGGGCTATGACAGCCGCAAAGAACATTTTCAATACTACGACACCATCGGGCTCCGAAATGTGGTGGCCATCCTTGGGTTCCCTTCAGAAATCGCACGAGACCCGGCATTTTATTGCCCAAACCAGCAGAGCGAATTGTTCGACAAGCTTTACGAACCCATTTGGGATGATGGGGAAAACGGCACCCCCGTCAACGATGCAAACCCATATGCGCTCTATGTCTGGAAAACAGCCAAAATGTACAAAGGCCTAATCAAGACCTACGAAGTCTGGAACGAACCGGATTTGGACACTGGCAATGGCTGGCTTCAGCCCGGACAACCCGGCAATTGGTGGGAAAATGCCCCAAAACCTTGTGAAACAAAGCTGAAAGCACCGCCGTTCTTTTATATCCGCACGCTCCGAATCAGTTACGAGGTCATTAAAAGTGTCGACCGGGATGCCCTCGTAGCCGTAGGTGGTTTGGGTTGGCCGAGTTATTTGGATGTGATTTGCCGCTACACCGATGAGCCCTTCGAAGGTAAGGAAGAGCCCAATCGATACCCGCTTAAAGGAGGCGCATACTTCGATTGCATGAGCTTCCACGCCTACCCGCATTTTGACAATTCACTCCGCGTTTGGGATGCTTCGACAGGCGAATACCGAAATGTTCGGCATTCAGATGCGGCTGTTGAAGGGGTGTGGACGCAGAAAAACAAGTTCCAAGCCGTGCTCGCCAAGCATGGCTACAACAATACAACTTACCCTGAAAAACATTGGATTTGCTCCGAATTCAACATTCCCCGGCGAAGTTTTGGCGAATACATCGGTTCAGAAGCGGCCCAGGTCAATTTTTTGATCAAAACCTTGGTGACGGCCCAGATGCAAGACATGGCCCAAATGCACGTCTATTCCATTGCCGATGAAAAACCAACAAACCAGGCAGAAAATGAATTCGCGTACATGGGTTTATTCAAAAACCTGGACCGCGTCCCGGCAGGAAAAGCCCAACCCAACGCCATCGCTTGGGCCATGAAAACAACCGCCGAATTGTTGAAAAACACCGAGTTTGATGCCACTCGCAGCGAAGCCTTAAATCTGCCAAGTAATGTGCGGGGTGCAGCATTCCGCAATAAAGACGGACAATTCACCTATGTGCTTTGGGCCGTCACAAAACAAGATCGGGATGAAAGTGCGGAAGCCGAGTACGCTTTCCCACCAGCATTTACCCTGAAGTACATGGATGCCAAACCCTGGCACCACAGCCAATCAGGCGCACACTACCTGATGAATGCCAAGCAGTTGATCCTGACAGGCAGCCCGATATTCCTGACCGAAACATTCGTGGCCAACGACTATCCGAAATCACCGAAAATTGTGCCCAACCCTACCCTGAACGGACGGGCGGTTTTTGAGTTTTGGATGTTCGAGGAAGCCCGTGCCAGTGTGGAAATTTTCAACGCCAACGGACGGCTGGTCGCAAAACTGCTTGACAATGAACGGCTTATCATTGGTCCACAAGCGTTACCACTCGAGTTGAGCCATTTGCCGAACGGGACCTACTACGCCCGGTTGATTACCCCGGAGAATAGTTTGACGGTGGGGTTTGTGAAAATTTGAGGCGGCCCGCCCTCGATTGTGGAGAACGGGCCGCTCTTAGGGATGAAATAATTTTTTCAGGATCCTACCATGGTTGCAACAAAATGTTCCGGGCAGGCACACCCACAGACGTCCCCGAATAAAAGGTTGTTGGTGAGCAAAAAAAAAGCGGTGGCACGACGTCAATTCGTGCCACCGCTAAACCCAACAAAACCTCCACCCGAC
>JALHPW010000126.1 GCA_022842255.1 Saprospiraceae bacterium
GCTTATCAGCGCCTCCATTTCGGCATATTGGTGCCCTTCTTTCAAGAGAACGAAACAATAGTTCTCGCCCCGCGCCCCTGACCAGGAATCTAAGTTGGGCGCCACTTCGGGGTTGCTTTTCAAAGTTGCCCACGAAGCCAGGATTTCATGTCCATAATCCGTGTTTTGTGGCAAATCCTGAAGGACACCCACTACCCGAAGTTCATTTTTGCTTTCGTAACGGATGGTTTTGCCAATGGGCTCCGATTCGCCAAAATATTTTCGGGCGAGTTTTTCGGAAAGCACCACAGTATTGGGTTCCGACAATGCCCGCCAATCGCCGCGCAACATAGGAAGGTCAAGGATTTCGAAATACGCGGGTTCCACCCAGGCAAATTCACTTTCTTCCTGGTATTTATCCTTGCCGCCGTTCGCATTGACGATGCTGATCAGTGCCAAATCCTCGCCAGAACGCATGGCAACTTTTTCGGCAAATGAGCACTCATTGCGGATGGCGGCCCCCATGGGCAGCGGAGTGCCAGGGAAAGGGAAAAAATTCTCCGTTTTTACGTCCATGACGACCCGCATGATGCGGTCCGCATTTTTATGGTAGGTGTCAAAACTGAAGTGGTGCCGCAGCAACATAAAAATGAGGATGCAGCTTCCTACGCTCAATCCCAGGCCAAGGACATTCAGTAAGGCATAGGCGCGTTGCTGCCCAAGTTTGCGGAGGGCTACTTTGATATAATTTTGGATCATGCTAAAGCGGGGTTAAGCGAAATTGGGATAATAGGATATTGGGATAATATCTCAATATCTCAATATCTCAATATCTCAATATTTCAACAACATGCTCAAGAAGGCAATTCACTAATACGTTCCATAACAATGGTCTCGTCGCCTTTGTCTGTGTGGCGCAGGAGGTGCCATTCGTTTTCATGCACGCGCGACCAGGTCATGGGCTTCAGGCCGGGTACGAGTGGGTCGAAGCGGATGTTTTTTTCGCTCATCCAGGTCACGATGTATTGGCGGTTTTGGCCATAGTAGTAGTGACCATCTTTCCAACTGAAAAACTGAGACGCCTTTTGGTTGTCGCCTTCGGTTTGCATAACCTCCAGCATCACATTGGTGTGAAACAGGAACGATTGTTTGGTTTCCCGTCCGTCTTCTTTGCCTTTCCAGTCGCCAGCCAACCATTTCAGGTTGAGCAAGGCGGAGCGGTCGTATTGGGCGTGGTAAACCTCTTCTTCCACGAGCGTTGAATCGGTGATGCCTTCAGGCAATTGATTGCTGCAGGAGGCCAAAAGTGCAAGGCTGAAGACAAAAAGTAGGGAGCGTAACATGGTAGTGCGTTTTTGTAAACATAGTGGCCCTGAACAGTCGCAAATTATTTGCCAAGCGTGTAAATGGTTGATAATTAGATGTTTATGGGATATTAATGAAATTAAAAATGCCCGAAAGCGAACGGGAGTGTTCGCTTTCGGACAGTTGGGTTTGATACAGTGAACAAGATAATAAGATAGCGAAGGTTCCCAAGCTCAATCACTGTTCTTCAAAACTTCCGCCAAACCTACCCGAGCCAATTGCCACGAATGTCTACCAATGGCAATGGCAGCGGTTACAAAGACCAACAGATTTGCCAACAAAAATGGGCCAATTCCGGGGCGATAGTTGCCCACAAAATGCTCCAAATTCTTGAAAATCAATTGAAAACTGACAAAACATAAGGTGGTCGCCAAGCCACCAGCCAACAACAGCAAAACCAAAAACTCCCGATTGATCAGCAGCATAATTTGCCCTACCGAAGCACCGAGCAACTTCCGTACGCTGACCTCTTTCATCCGTCGGGCAAATTGCTGACTGGCCAGTCCGTACAACCCCAAACAAGCAATCAACAGGGCCAGCGCAGCGATATAACCCAGGCTTTTCGCCAGCCCCCAAAAGGTATTGTTGAAACTTTCAAACACGTCCTGCTGAAAGAAAGTCTGGAGGGGAGCACTGGCAAACAATCGCTGAAAATCAAGTTTGGCCTGGGCTTCCAATTGCTTGCCCGAACCTAGGGCAAAACGCGCCACCAGAAAGCCAAATTTGGATTCTTGGGTACGGAAAAATACCGCCGGGTTGATGGCGCCAGTACCAAACATTTTAAAATCCTGGAGCACCCCAACCACCGTGTAGCTTTTATCGCCGACCCGGATTTGCTGCCCAAGCGGCTCGTTCCAGGCTTGTTTTTTGACAAAAGTTTCATTCACAACCACGGAGCGTTCATCTTCGACTCGGCGGTTTTCTTCAAAAAAGCGCCCAGATTCGAGTTGCAAGCCCAGGGCTTCGGAATAGTCGGCACCAACTTCATAGCGACGCGCCTGAGATTCGGTTTCGCCAATTTTTACCGTTTCACGGTCAGAACTGAGCCCCACATGCAGGTTTGACCCCGATATTTTCTGGATATTAGGATTTTTGAGCAGCTCGTTTTTAAGGATTGGAAACTGTGTGCTGTCGCTGAGTTGAATCACCAGGGTTTGGCTCGGGTCGTAACCCCAGGCCATGGCCGACCAGTGTTTGCTGGCTGCCAGCAAGACCACGCTGAGGATGACCGCTACAAAAGCCAGCGAAAACTGGATGGTCAGCAATCCACGCCTAAATGTGCTTTTGCCACCAAATTTTTGCTTCCCCGAAAAAATTGCGGTCGGACGAAAACCCGAAACATAAAACGCAGGGTAAGCCCCGGATGCCAGCCCGGTTAATACGAGCAAACCCAACAAAAAGAGCCACAAATCCGTATTTTTCGTAAAGGAAAGACCCAGTTGCATCACCATGATGCTGTTCATCAAGGGCGCGAAAATGGTTTGGCAAAACACCAATCCCAGCGTCAGCGCAAAAAAGCAGAGCAGCAGGTTTTCGGCCATAAATTGCCCGATGAGTTGCGTTCGTTTGCCGCCCATCACCTTGCGGATACCGATTTCTTTGAGTCTGCGGGACGCTGCGCCAAGCGAAATGTTGACGTAGTTGAAACACGACAACACCAAAAGCACCAAGGCGATGGACGAAAGAATGACCGCAAAGGCCGGGTGCGCCGCCTCTGCCGGTCGGCGATTGATGTCGTAGGCTTGAGGAGCCGGGTTTTTGAGGTTGTCGAGTACGAATGCCTTGGCAGGTGATTCTGGATTTTTGGCATTAAACAGCGGCAGATACCGACTCATTTGTGCTGCCAATGATCCCGCATCTTCGGGTTGCTGGAGTTGCACAAAAACGCCGTGGTCTCGAATACTCCAGTCTGCGGCGGCCTCTGCTGATTTGATTGGGGAATACCCTACCAAAAAATCAAAACGCAAACTGGCATTGTCCGGAAACGGCGCGGCCACCCCTTGTACGTTGAACGTTTTTTTCTCCTGATTGCTCAGGGTCAAATTTAAGGTACGCCCCAGCGGCATTTCACCAGGGAAATACTTTTCGGCCATGGCGGCACTTAAAATAACCGCTGCAGGGTCTTTGAGCGCGGCTGGATTGCCAAGTTTTAAAGGGAAGCTGAACATTTGAAAATACCCGGTGTCGGCAGACGTCAGCACTTCCTCAAATGCGTGTTCGCTGCTGGAAACAATCACCCCTTCCCGGCTCACCCGAACGCAGCGCTCCACCTGTGGGAAATCAGTGGCCAAAGCATGTGCCAAAGGGGCCGGCGCATCGCCCCAGGTTTGGGTCTGGCCGTCCATTTCGGTTTGGTATTCGACCATGAATATGCGTTCACCATGTGCATGGAAATTGTCGAGCGTCCAATAGTTCCGTAAAAAAAGAAACACCGTCACGCAGCAAGCCACGGCGATGGACAATCCGAAAATATTGATGAGCGAAACGGTTTTATTGGCCGTCAGGTTTCGCCAGGCGAGTAGGAGGTAGTTTGTGAGCATGGTGGGTGGGTTCTTGGTTATTTGATTCGGGTAATTGTCAAAATCCGCAAATAAACAGTTATACCCCTCACACCCCGTGCCGAAATCAAAAGAAATTGATTGTCAATTATATATGTGGCTTATGTTTCCTTTGGATTGTTCATATTCGGACGTTTGCGTGTTCGGGATTGAACGAATCCTGGCCCCAGGCCGAGGCCGTCTCAAAAGTTGATTTGAGTTGATCCCTGTATCCCTAAATGCAGGAATTGCCCACCTTACCGAGTACAATTATAAACTTTATCAACTCTATAAACACAATCAACCTCTTCTAACTCTACTTTTTCAACAAACCCAAAGTCTGCGCAATCCAGTCAGAATGGTTGTCCAATCGATAATCAGGCGCAATGCCAACCACCTCGAATTGGCGCTGGTAGCGGTAACGTGTCATCGTGCAACCCAGGTTGAAACCGAAACAAGGGGTATCCACCCCGCCGATTTCGCCGTACCCGACATAGCCGCCCGAGTTTTCGCCCACCAGGATGGTCTTTTTACTTTCCTTGGCCCAAAAGAGCAATGACTCACAGGAGCTTGCGCATTTGTTGTTCACGATGATGGCCACCTTGGCCGGCCATTGGAGCACACTGTCCAGTTTTATTTTGCTGCCATCGCTGCGCCGCACGAACGACTGCTCGGGCTTTTTCTTCATCCGGTCAATTTCATTGCGCATGTATTGGGCGGACTCCCGGTCAAAATTGACCGTGTCTTTGCTCATGAAACTGTACCATTCCTCGAACACCTTGATATTGTCTTTGGTCACATAAACATCCACCACGTCCGAATTAAACGGCCCCGTGTAGATGTACTCCAACAGTTGTTGTGCATTGCGGTCGTTGCCACCGCCGTTGTTGCGCACATCAATGATCAGATAGGGTTTGGAACGAACCTGGGCGTCGTGGTGCTGGTAAAAAGTATCCAGCATGGCCGTGCGGTTGCCGGAAAAAGTGGGGATACGCATGTAATTGGTTTCTGCGTCCAACTCCTTGAATTCCAACTTGGTAGAAAGGTTCAAGTTGAAATCGTTTCGGACGCTGAGGCTGGTTTTGAACCAGTTGTCGCCCAGACGCCCGTCTTGCAAAACCATGGAGGTATAGTAGTTCAGCGAGTGGTTGCGCATGTACATGAAGGCTTCGAAGGTGTTCGGGCTGCCTGCTTTGCGCCGCAGTTCCAACTTTACCTGACCGGGTTCCCAAAGCGGCGTTTGCGATTCCAGCACCACGCCCGCATATTCGCGCAGCCCTTTTTTACTGGGCAGGATCAAAATGGTGTACGAGGAATCTTTCATCTGGTAAATGCCCTCGATTTCGTTGAGCGGACGGTTTTGATAGGCGGCCGGGTCCACCTGGATGCGTTCGCGGTTTTTGAAGGTGGGGGAGTTTTTGAATGCCTGCAACGCGGCTGGGTCGCGGTCGTCAATAATCGCGCTCTTCATGCTGATATGCGAGTGGTTGTCTTTGAAGAACTCCACATAATAGGTGAGCAGCTTGAAGCAATCGGTGGTTTCCTCGGCGGTTTTGGCCAGTTCGCGAAGGTCCGACTTCATTTTTTCATACGATTTCCGGTTGTGGCGGTTTACGTTGTCTTTGAATCCCGGCAGGTTTTGTTCGTAATAGCGGGTCACAAAATCCAGTTCATCGGTACAGGGGCAGGATTGAGCCAAGGAGGCTTGATGTAACAAGAAAAGGGCTAGTAAAGGGAGTAGGTGTTTCATGTGTTATGTATTTGCTTGGCAGGGAGCGGTTGAATCCTGTGTAGGTTGCAGGAGTGCTGAAAATGCTGTGTCAAAAATAATTATAGTCAACGCAAAGTGGTTTTGAAAATTGGAGTTTTCTATTCAACTAAAAATCAGGAGTGTCAATCACTCAAATCATCAAAATCACTTTAATCACAGTATAAAACCGCCTAATTTTCCCGCCAAATACCGCAACCATTCGAATGTTTGAGACCTTAAAATCACTTTTTGCCCACCCTGCACAGGGCAAAAAAATCCTGGAGGACATCGGTCCCGCCGAGCCCAATTTCAAGATTGTAGCTACCCATGTACGGGCGGGCAAGTCCCCTAAAAACTATGTGCTGGAGGATGCAGGCAAACTGCCTACGATCATTGAAAAATGGGCCTTCGAACCCGGAGAGGTGGTGGGCAGGTGTGGATACGATTATCAGATTATTATCACGAACGGAGAACGAACGATTCCAATATCCGTCTGTTTTTTGTGTAACACCCTGGTTTTCAATCACCTGGAAAACTACAAGGTCTCCAAAAAACAAATGATGAATCTGCTCATCGAAGATTTTAAACTTATATAAACAGGTCGTTCCAGTCCAGATAGTTTCGTCAATCAAAAAAACGCAGCGTTGGCTAGAATTTAAACGCTAATCCTCCCTGATGCCGATTTGTTTTACAGCAAAGTATTGTTGTAAGGTTCCAGTTTTGGTGGAAGGTTCGGGTCGTCTATCATTTCCAAAATATCAATCTCAATATTGCGGCAAATGGTCGACATCGGCGTGTCGCTGGTGCCATTGTCAAAAGGGTTTTCGCTCGACTCGCCGATTTGTTCCATCGTCATAAACACCCAGGAAATCAGTACCGAAAACGGGATCACAAACCAAATCCCATAATTGCTGAATTTGTTCATTTCGCTCAACAGGGCAAAGGGCAATAAAAAGATGAACAGTTTGACAAAAATCCTGCTGAACAAGCTATACTGCCTAAACAAGGGCGTTGTTTTGATGCGCTCGCACCCGCCTTGAAGGTTATAAAGCTCGCCCAACAATCTGGTCATATCACTGTGCTCAAAATCATCGATGACTTTGTCCCTTTTCAATTTAGTCAGCATCTCAAATTGATACCGCAAAGCATTATTGGCGATGTTGCCTTTGTGCTTGACCCGTTCGTAAATGTCGCTTTTGTTGAAGCGCGCAAACAATTCCACAATAGCTTGGTCAAATTCCTTGATTTCATCCGCTTCCGAGATTGCTCTTCGGTGGTAATCTTCATTGTTGGTTGCCCAGGGAATAGTTTTTCGCAATTGTAAACGTACAATATTGATATAGACAATGTGGCGTGTAAGAAAGGTCTTTTGTATGTCCTTATCCTTTACCAAGGAAATAAAGGAAGCTGTCAAAGTCCTGCTCGTATTGGTAAACCCGCCCCAAAGCCGCCTTGCCTCCCAAAGTCGGTCATACGCCTGGTTGTTTTTGAAACCCACATAAAAAGCCACCGCCGTACCAATGGTGGCAATGGGTAAAAATGGAATGGCGATAAATTTGAAATCAAAGAAATGGTACAAAACCACCACAATGGAGCTTAAAATTGCGGTGATTATGATGTTCCGCTTCCCAAAGAACCAGATGTATTCAAAAGGGATTTTTTTGCCTATAAACATGACGTTCCGTATGGTCTACCTTGTGAAAAAATTAGATCCGGCTATTTGTGAACCAATTTAGTAAATGAAAAACTGAGGCGATGCTAATTTGCTGCCTTTTGCAACTTAATCGCACAAATCTCGATAATTTTTCAAACAGTTAGCTTCCGTAAGCAATAGCGCGCTGAACATATTCCCCAAAACGTTTTTTGGAGAATGCTCCCAGACGTATATTTTTTGGAATATTGTGAGCGAAAACAACCTTGCACGCAAATTCCCCAGGATCTGAAAAAATCATTTCGTTCAACCTGAAATTGTAAAAAATGCGTCCAACATCAATTCTGCTCCAGTCCGGCACCGCAAGCTCCAACATTCGAGTGTTGTTCCAAATGCTCCTCTGCTTGCTTCTCAGCCAGCCCGTTTTCGCCCAAGGCCCTGCTGGATACACCTACTGTGCTTCTGAAAATCAATCATTTACATTGCCTGGCCTATGCCATGTGGCCTATGGAGGGAATAATTCGTTTGCTTACCTTTATAACCAGACGGGGACCATCACGTTCAACAACACAACCTTTGGCGACCCGGCCCCCGGTGTAGTCAAATCCGGGTATTATAAAATTGCCAGCAGCGAAGGAAACCTCGCAACGCTCGAGGCCGCATTTCAGCAGTTAAAAGGTCAAATCACTGGCACGATTCAATTAAGTGCTCAGGAGCTCAACAACCTAAGCGACACTATCCAGCAAAATATTTTTTCAGTAGCGGATACCGCATCAACGGTCGCATTGGCCTTGGATATCATCGACTGTTATGAAACGCTCAAAGGCCCCATTTTTCTAAACGCCTCCACCCAAAATGGCTTCCCCAATAATTTTGATGCCTTGGATGGAAGGGAACTGGCCAGGGCGGTGTTTGTGTTGCAACAAGGCGTTTTTGATCATGTGTACACCCCTGTTAATATTTCAAAGTATAAAAATCTGCTCACCAACCGAAAATTCAAAACCGCTGATTATTTTCCAGGCATCTGCCCAAACCCCATCGATTCTTCGACGACCTATACCGCAATAATCAACGCTTCTTTGCCCGCGGAATACGGCAAAGGGACGGCATTTTCGGATGCTCCGGCCAGGCGTCCAACAGGGTACTATCTGGCGCCCGGTACCCTTGGCACGGTAAAAGTTCCTCCAGCACTGGTCGGCAAAGGGTTTAAAATCCTGGTTGGCGCCCATTCCGTGAACCGCGGTTCGAGTAACCAGGTGGGTCGATTCTTCCGGGTTACGAACAACTTCCCGATTGACGATACCATCACCCAGATAATCAACCCTTTTGGTGGAGGGATTTACATCGTTACGCCTTATTTGGCAACGGAGGGAGTTGCAGATATTCAACTGACAAATGTGGTGCCGGCGCCCTATTTCTCAGCCCAGAGCATAGCCACGACTTCCCTTCAGGACTGGCAAAATACCCAGCGCAGTAACCCGGCGCCATGGGCTGATTTCGTTTCCGATAAGTACATGATGCAAGTGCCTACCAGCTGGATCTATAATTACAGCGACCCGGTGACCCTCATGCAGGATTGGGACAATCGAATGGATGTGGTAGCAAAGATGCTCGGACAGCCCCTTACGCCCAATAATATCCAACTCTACCTGCAGGTTGATGTGGGAATTCAGTACAACGGCTTTTACGGCATCGGAAACCCGCAGGTCAATAACATCTACAATCCTTCGCAGGTGGAGAATGGCAATAAAAACCATTGGCTGATACGGCCTGGGGTTGACTTTTGGGAGACAGAATTCCATGAAATGGGGCATGCCCAATTATTCAGCAAATTCCCGGGAGAAGAGGAAGCCGCCGTGAATGTGCCGGCCGCTGCAATCTATAACCAGCTTTATGGGATGAACATTGACACTGCACTTGGCAGGTCGTTCGGCAATAACCCACAAATTACCCGCGACCAGGCGGCGATGAACTGGATGGTCACGCCCAATTTCCGCGCCGGGAACCCAATGGATATCTCCAATACCACCAAAGATGAGGTGCGGTACCAACAGCGCGGCTACGCCAAATACATCGAAATGGCCGCCCTTTTTGGTTGGGAGGTCATCGATTCGTTTTACAGAAAGGAGCAGCTGGATTTCATCGCCCAAACACCGGGTGATGGGTTGACTCAAAAAGACAGCCGATTTTTGCGGTTTGCTAGGACGACGGGGGTAGACATCCGCCCGCTCATCCATTTTTGGGGCCATCAACCGAACAACAATACGTTGCTCAAAACCCGCCTGGATGCCGAGAACCTGCAACCCTCCAAACTTATTTGTGATCGATTGACCCATTACAAAGCCATTCTCCCAGCCGATAATGCCGAATTTGTGGCCCATGGGAACGCATTTTTCGGAGGCAGCATCCCGGCGGGCGGCCACCCGGACTATGGCTCTGGCTGGTACAACATCTGGAAAAATCAATACGACTCGAGCCACGGAACACTAGGCAAACAGGCCGCACAAAATATCATTGACCTCTATTTCCCGGGCGGATGTCCGGCGGCTGCTCCTGCGCCGACCGTGACCGTTGCAAGCCAAAGCATTTGCCCCGGACAGTCGGCGACCTTGACTGCAAGCGGTGCCATGTATTACCAATGGAGCAATGGCGCTACAGGCCAATCCATCACGGTCAGCCCCAATGCAACCACCACTTTTACGGTGGTCGGGAAAACGGCTGGGGTGAGTTCTGATCCTATTTCTGTTACAGTGACGGTCAACCCATTTCCGATGGTAACTGTTGAAAACGCCACGATTTGCGCCGGACAATCGGCGACGCTGACTGCCAACGGCGCGGACAACTTTGAATGGAGCACCGGCGAGACAGGCAATACCATT
>JALHPW010000127.1 GCA_022842255.1 Saprospiraceae bacterium
TCAAAGGCGGCACCAAAGCAATTGGCATTTCGGTCAGGTACCACCAAAAGGGCGACACCCCGAAATTGGCGGCCTTTCCTTCCATAATGTTGGAGAAAAAATAATTGTAAGGGGCACATACCCATTCGCCGTACAGCCAAAAGTCAGTGATAACCCCAGCTCCTACCGCTAGTAAAGCGCCGAGGGCCAAAGCCGTCCAACTGAGCAAGCCAGGCCTTTTTTGGAACACCAACCATGCGCCCAGCCCGAGCCCGGCGAACGCGATTTGATAGCGAAAAAAAAAGGATAGTCCCAAAAGCAATCCTGCAAGTAGTAATTGCCAACTAAACCTGTTTTTTTGAGATTCAAGTTGTTGGAGCAAAAGCAATAAGCCCCCAAAAAAACTGATTGCAGAAGTGTTTTCGGAAGAAAAACGCACGTTCAAATACGGCATCAGCCAAAAAAACAGCAGGCCTATGCGCATCCAACGGACCGTATTTGGGTTTTTAAAATCTCGTTCCAGCCATTCGAACCACTTCCAATAAACAAACAAAGCCGCAGCGCCGCAGAGCAGGCGCATCAGGAACACCTGTACAAATGGGTTAGATACCCCGATGGTTTTGGCTGCTACTACCATGCAGTAGGCAATAAATGGCTGCAAACCAGGGCGCATTTGTGCTGGAAACTCCCAGGGCAGGTCGATTGCAGGGATGTTCCCAAGTTTGTAATTGGCAAATTCCCAAATCTGAAAATGCTCATCGGGATGGTGATACCCTATTGTACACCACGCAGCAAGGGCACAGAGCAAAGCGCCTGCCAAGAGCAGGGTGCGATCAGTAAGGTTTGGCAACATGGTGGGATAGACGGGTGTTAGGGGGCGCGAAGTTAGGAACTTGTCAAAAATACCTCGAAAAAGTAGTTGAAAAGCACAAGCCTAAATCCAAAAGCAAAGCGGCAACCCCATGGAATCAGGGTTGCCGCTTTGGCTTAAATGTCTTGGTGGTTGGCGTATAAGGCGCTCAATATCAATTAGATATCCCGAGCTTTGCCTTTACCAGGTTGGTTACATCCAAGGATTCGTCCGCGTACAGGAATACATTGGTGCTTTGATCGAAGACAAACATAAACTGATTTTCTTTGGCTACATCGGCCATGGCAGTGTTCACCCGATCCAGGATTGGGGCAAACAAAGCCTCGCGCTTTGCCGCGAGTTTTTCATATACCTCCTGTTCGTACTTGGCGATGGTGGCTTCTTCTTCCTTTAGTTTGGCCGATTGGATTTCAAGTTCCTTTGGCGAAATATTACCTTGATCTTGTTTGCGCTGCAATTCTGCGGCCTTGTCTTGCAGGGCTTTGACCATTTCCTGGCCCTTTTTGGTGAGTTGGGTCTGGAAGGCCTGCAAATCACTATCAGCCGCTTTGACTTCCGGGATTTGGGTTAAAAGCAACCCAGAGTTGCAGTAACCAAATTTTTGGGAAAAAGCCAAGGTGCCAATCATGAGGCCCAGGGCTAGGAGAAAAAATTTCTTCATTATCAATGTGTTAGAATGTTATTGAGTTTAGGGTTTAGAGGTTTAGGGTTTAGGGTTTAGGCACAAATCGTGGACCTAAACCCTAAAACCCTAAACAACTAAACCAATCAACCCTTCTTCAAAAGGGCTTTCACGTCTTCGGTTTTGTCATTTTTTTTGTCGGCGTACAACATCCCGGATGCGCTGCCTTTGTCAAAGATGTACTCAAAACCTTTGTCCTGCGCAAAACGCTCAATGGTGGTGTACACTTTGTCCTGGATGGGTTTTACAAGCTCCTCGCGTTTTTTGAACAAGCCACCTTCAGGGCCGAATTTTAGGCGCTGCATTTCGCGTACCTCTTTCTCTTTGGCCATGATTTCCTCTTCGCGGGATTTTTTCATTTCCTCGCTGAGCAATACCTGCTCGGCTTGAAACTTGCTGTACATGCCTTTTACCTTGTCTTGCTCTTGTGCAATCTCTTGGCGCCAGGCTGTGGCGACTTTATCCAATTGTTCTTGAGCTTTTTGGTATTCGGGTAGACTTTCCAGTACGGCCGTAACGTCTACATAAGCAATACGTTGTGCCTGGGCGAATGCCATAAGGCCAAGCACGAAAAGGGCAGTCGAAGCGATTCTTTTAAACATGGTTGTTGTTGTTGATTTGTCACGCAAAACGTGATGAGGTTTTGCGTTGGTTGATTTGTTGATTTGTGGTAGGGAGCCTATTCTGATTTTAATTTTTGGCCCAGCTTTTCATGGGCCAGTGCCTTAATTTCTCAAAGGTTCCTTTTCAGGGTCAAAAGTAGGACATCGCTGGACTTTTGGCAGCGTTCTGATGCAAGGTACTTGAGGGAGGTTGTCTAATTTTGAAAAAAAAATTTAGCAAACAAAAACCAACCTGTTCATTTTCATAAAATTATGGAGGAGCAACGGACTTTCCTGAACTAGACCTTAACCTCAGATTAACCGCGTTTTTGTTGAAATTAACAAGGTGATTTCGCGGTGAAGCTGCTTTCCCTATATCCAGTTGGTCCTTTTTGCGCCAATCGGGCCTTATTTTCCAGGGCTGAATGAGCCGCTTTGAATCTGTCGGTGATTGGAGCGCGTGCTTTTATTACCTTCGCCGCCCGAATTTCTGACCTAGCTAAATGGCACCATGACCCACCACATAAGTCCTGACCATCTATCCCTCGATCAAGTAGGGGAAATCCTGTCAAGCCAATCTGCCCTAGCGCTTTCCGCCGAATCTTCCACCCGTATCCGCCATTGCCGCGAATATCTGGAACAGAAATTGGCCAGCAACGACCAATTGTTTTATGGTATCAATACCGGCTTTGGCTCGCTCTGCGATGTCCGTATCTCTGCCGCCGACCTCGAACAACTCCAACACAATCTGGTAGTTAGCCATGCCGCCGGAATGGGCGATACGGTACCTCAGGAGGTACTACGCCTCATGCTTTTGCTCAAAATCCAGAGCCTTTCCTATGGGCACAGTGGTGTGCGAGAAGTGGTGGTACAGCGCCTCATCGACTTTTACAATGCAGGGGTTTTGCCGGTTGTTTTTGAACTGGGCTCCCTTGGCGCCTCCGGCGACCTGGCTCCATTGGCCCATTTAAGCCTGCCGCTCATCGGCTTGGGGGAGGTTTGGTATGAGGGCCGCCGCCAGCCCTCGGCGGAGGTATTAAAAAAACTAGGTTGGCAGACACTGCGTTTTCAAGCAAAGGAGGCACTCGCGCTGCTCAATGGAACCCAATTTTCGGCAGCTTACGCTACTTGGAGCCTGCTTGAAGCCCGGCGTTTGGCGGATCAGGCTGATTTGAACGCGGCCATTGCTTTTGACGCCTTCAATTGTCGGCTCTCTCCTTTGGACGCGCATATCCATCAGGTGCGACCACATAAAGGACAAATTTCGACCGCTCAAAAATTACTTAAACTCCTGGAAAACAGCGAGATAGCACAGGCTGAAAAAACGGCGGTTCAAGATCCATACGCCTTTCGATGTGTGCCACAAGTACATGGTGCCAGCCGCGATGCGATTGCCCATATTGAAAAAATGCTGGTGACGGAACTCAATTCCGTGACAGACAACCCCAATCTTTTTCCAGACGACGACTTGATTGTTTCAGGGGGGAATTTTCACGCACAACCCTTGGCTTTGCCACTGGATTATTTGGCCATTGCGCTCTCTGAACTGGGTAGCATTTCCGAGCGCAGGGTGTATCAAATGATTGGTGGGCAGCGTGGTTTGCCGGCATTTTTGACCGATGACCCCGGCTTGCATTCCGGAATGATGATTGCGCAATACACTGCTGCTGCCATTGTCAACCAAAACAAAACACTCTGTGCCCCCGCCTCCACAGATAGTATCGTGAGCTGCAATGGACAAGAAGACCATGTGAGTATGGCCGCCAATGCCGCCACCAAAGCAAGACGGGTGGTGCTCAACCTCGAACGCTTGCTGGCCATCGAATTTATGACTGGGATGCAAGCCTTGGAATATCGCCGTCCCTTAAAGTCCTCTCCCTTGATTGAAAAAATCAGGACTGCCTACCGTCAGGTCGTGCCGCGTTTGGAAGCCGACCGGGTACTGAGCGAAGACATGGAAAAGACGCTAGGCTTTTTGCGAGAAAGACATTGAACGGGAGAACTGCAAAGTTTAAACCTTTCGGTTTATGCCCTGCTTACCCTAGCCCTTCAATACCGGTTACGGTTGTGTATTTGAACGAGAGTTTTTTGTCCGGATGCACAATGTTGAATGCCGATTGACAGGCCAAAGTAGCTTCGTGGAACCCACAAAGAATCAACTTCAGTTTGCCGGGATAGGTATTGATATCGCCAATGGCAAAAATGCCTGGCACGTTGGTAGCATAATCGAAGGTGTTGACCTCAATGGCGTTTTTGTCGACCGTCAATCCCCATTCCGCAATGGGGCCAAGTTTGGGGGTGAGGCCAAATAGTGGCACAAAATGGTCGGCGGGCAATTGGCTTTCACCCTCGGTATCATGGAGCACTGTCAAACTTTCCAGTTTTCCATTCCCTTGTAAACCAGTGATTTGTGCATTGGTAATGAGGCGTACCCGACCTTTTTCGACCAGGTGTTGCACTTTTTCCACACTGTCCAGGGCACCACGAAATTCCGTGCGCCGGTGAATGAGCGTGATTTCTTTGGCGACATTGGCGAGGTAAATGGTCCAGTCAAGGGCAGAGTCGCCGCCCCCGGCAATGACCACGCGCTGACCTTGGTACATCTCTGGGTTGCGGACAAAATATTCCACCCCGTGGTCTTCAAAGGCCGCAATGTTGTCGATGGGTGGTTTTCGAGGCTCAAAACTGCCCAATCCGCCTGCAATGAAAATAACGGGGGCCAGGTGCCGAACTCCGCGTTGGGTGGTTACCAACCAGCGTCCATCCGCTTGTTTTTCAATGCTTTCGGCGCGTTCGCTGAGGGTAAAACCGGGCTGGAAAGGCTCGATTTGTTTCATCAGGTTTTTTACCAAATCTCCGGCCAGGACACTTGGGTAGCCTGGGATGTCGTAGATGGGTTTTTTCGGGTAAATTTCGGTCAACTGACCACCTGGTTGGGGCAGGATGTCAATGAGATGGCATCGCAATTTGAGCAAACCGGCTTCAAAAACGGCAAATAATCCAACGGGACCTGCGCCTATGATGATAATGTCAGTCTCGATAGTTTGTGTCGTCATGCAAAATGGGGCGAAGTTCAATTCGCCTAAACGTGTTTGAGGAGAAAAAGTTAAGCCCTATGGTTCAACGTCTCCTTTCTTGTAAATAATTTCTTCGCCTGCCCTTGGGCGAAACAAAAATTTCTTTGGCCCAGCGGCCTGTCAAAGCCCCCAAAGCTCCAATCAAAGCGCCCAATAATCCGCTGGCCAACATCAATTGCCCACCTTGAACGCCCATGAACAACTGCCCCACTTTAGCGGAGAGCAGCCCTCCATTGGCGCTGTCTGCGTACCAGGCGTTTGAGTACCAGAGTAAAAATCCACCTGAAAGGCCTGCAAAAAAGGCTGCGGAAGCACTTTGGGAGATTGTCCAGCCAATGCCTGCGGCTATGAACGCAAGCGACCACCAGGGCAATCCGAGGTGGCAAAGGTTGCCCAAAATGAAAATCAGTAATATCGCGAGGAGGGTGTTTTTCATCATCCAAAAGATTGATTTTAATTCTACTTGGGATTGAAAACTTGTTTACCCAAAATCCGTCCAGGGTTCTCCTCTGGAGATTTCAGGAAAAGTAGATCATAGTAATTCCCACTGGCCCAGGTATCCACCATGTTGTCGTAAAAACGGCTTCCAGGGTTCCCACTTTGCCCACCGGGGTACACGCCCATAGCGTGGATCACATCTCCCAGTTCGACAATCATGCGCCAGGACGGGCCGTTGCTTTTGCTCAGCGCGTTGGGAGCGGTCCGGTGTCCACCCAATTTCAGGTCCAAGCGGCTGAAGGCATCAATTTGCCCTAAGTGTTTGAGTACGAACCCCTTGGATACGCCATATGGCACCTTTTTATCCGGGTTTTGTTTGAAATAAGCTTGTGTAAGTTTGAAGGATTCCAGCACGATATCGCGCGCGGTTTCTCGATAGGGTGTGGTTGGATGGTCAAAAAACACACTGGCAGAATCGGTCTCCATGATCTCGATAAAACGCCAGGCATCTGGATACAGCATGGCTATTTTGGCGCTTTTTGCGCGGTTTAGGTCGTCGGTGCTCACCCTGTCTTTGCCTTTTTCAAGGGCGGAGATTTCATCCCAAGTTGCGGTGTAACACGAGTCAAACCAGGTTTCAAAGAGGGTAGGGGCCAATAGGTCAGCTTCGTAGCGGAAATTCCAGCCAGCAAGTTCATCGGCCATTTGTTTGCCATCTGCATCCAATTGTGAGCGGTCGAGCAGGCGCAACATGGTGGGCAAGGCATCGGCTGCACGTTGGCTGAAATTGTCCATTTGCATGTTTTTCATGCTGTCGGCAGTAGCTCCGTGCATAGCTGCGAGTCGGTCGTAAATCCGACGGCTGCGCCAATCCTCAAAATTACCCAGATAATAATACGGATAGGTGGGGGGAGTGGAATGTTGGTTGGCAGAAAAAACAAAGCCCCGGCTTGGGTTTTTCATACTTGGCACCAAAGCGGCCGGGATATAATTGTGCCAGGCATTTACCCAACGGTCGCCTTCCTGCACAAAACGCCCCTGTTGTTGTCCACGTACCGGGTATTTCCCTTGAGGTTGGATCGCGATATCGCCGGTGTTGGAAGCGAAAACGAAGTTTTGCGCCGGGGCATCAAAGCCTGGAATGGCGCTTTTATAATCTTCATAGTTTTTTCCGGCGTTCAGCCCCAGGAATACATCAAAGGCGCTTTGCTCCGGCACATCGTGTGCAATCCAGCGGAGTGCACAGTCGCGAAGTGGGTTTTCAGGTTCGAAATCATAGGAAACCGGCCCAAAAACCGTGTACCGAACGGTATCACGGAAAACGGGTTGGCCTTTTACCCCAATTTCTTCGTAGCGGAATTGGACGGATTTTTCTTCGCCATCCAATTTGTATTGTTTCCGTTCCGGACTGGTCCAGTGGATTTTGTACCAATCCGATACATCGTGGCTCACATTGGTAACGCCCCATGCGATGTGTTCATTGAATCCGATAACCACGCCGGGTACACCGGGAAGTGAAACGCCATAGGTATTGGCTTCGGGTGTGTGAATCTGCACCTGGAACCAAATGGATGGCAGCGTGAGGTTCAGGTGTGGGTCGTTGCACAGGATGGGTTTTCCTGATTTGGTCTTGCTCCCACCCAATGCCCAGTTGTTGCTGCCCACTACTTGGGGGTCGCTGATAAACTGTTCAGTGGGCTCGGATTGCTTCATAAAGCCCAGGGAATTGGTGGCACTCGCTACAAATGGAGGGGGCAATAGGGGGCGAACCTCATTCCACTGTCCGGTATCTGGAATGATGGGCTGTTGTTTGGGGTTCCATTCCGGGTACAGGTAATTGAACGTTTCTGTCCCCAATTGTGCCAAGGTATTGGTACTTTCCAGATCATCTTCCCAGGCGCAGAGTGTCTCGGCCATGGCTTCCGTCACTAGGGCAGCCTTGAGGGGCGTCCAGCGTTCCGGGGCATAATTGAGCAATTTGAATTCAATCGGCCAATCGGCTTTTGACATCTGGTCGACCCAGGCGTTCACACCATCTGTGTAGGCTTGGAGCAGGTCCATTGTTTTTTGCGACTTTTTCCAACCGATGAGGTCGTTTTCAGCGGCAAAGACCAATCCTTTTCGACGGCTGAGCCGGTCGATGCGCAAGGTCCGTTCGCCCAGTACCTCCGAAAGCCTGCCGGAAGCCTTTCGGGTGGTGATATCCATTTGCCACAAGCGGTGTTGGGCGGTCACATAACCTTGAACGCGGGCGGCATCTTCCTGGTTTTCCGCAAAAATATGCGGCACTAGCAGGTCGTCGTACACCACTTGTACCTTGCCTTTGAGACCGGGAAGTGAAATGTTGGAATGGTCGATTCCCGCTGCGGGCTCCGCGTTGGCCCAAAATCCGGAAAACGGGTTCAGGAATGAGCCCAAGGGCGGGATAGACTTGTCGCCCAAATCCAGTGGGCTAGAGAGTTGCCATACGAGCAAGGTGGTGAGTGTGCTGGCGAGGAGGAATTTTATTAGACGCATAGAGCGGTGCTTGTCCTGGACAATGAAGGGCTAAGGTAGAGCAGCTTGGTCTTGTGGCGCAATTGTCTGGTCAAAAACAAATCTTTTTTTGGTAAAAAAATGCTTCAATCGGGCAAAATTCTGCCTTTGAGGCCCTTCGCCCAATTAGCCTTAAAAAATTTATAAAAAAATTCTGACAAAAACTTGACGTTTCCCGACAAATCCCCCTAAAATTGCAGCAAGTAGTTTTTGTGTTTATTTGTTTGGGTTAGAATCCCTCGCTGCTAACAGTGAGGGATTTCTTTTTTTAGGCCTCTGCTGTAGGTTGAATTTTGCACAACATTAGGTTTTTCGGGGTGCTGACACCAAAGGGGAATTGTAAACTTCATTTTTACATTCCTTAACCGTACGCACACGATGAAAAACAATGTCTTTTTTTTGCTCGCCCTTGTTTTGTTCACTTCTAGGGCTTTCTCGCAAACCCAAATCCAGGATGCGGATGGAAACACCAAAGTCCAAACGGAGGCCACTCCGAACGATAATACCATCCGACTGATTGCCAATGGTTCAAACCTGCTCCAACTTAGCAAGAGCCCCACTGGGCAGAATTTGATTCAGGTTTTTGATGTGGATGAAAACCTGTATTTAGGGTTAAATGCTGGTTTGAACTCAACGGGCCACAAAAATACCGTAGTAGGTCAGGGCACTGGTTTTAACTTGAATACCGGGTTTAGCAACACCTTGATTGGGCATTCGGCGGGCGCTGCCATCAATACTGGGGGCTTTAATACCGCCGTAGGCCAAAATGCCGCCTTTTCCAATACTTCCGGAAGCAGCAATGTCTCGGTTGGCTATGCCAGCCTTCAAAACAACCAGACCGGTCAGCAAAACGTAGCGCTGGGCGATTTTGCTTTGGCAGGTAATACCACCTCTTTTAATACAGCCGTTGGGAGTTCGGCCCTGCAATCCAATACCTCGGGAGGCAACAACGTAGCGGTTGGTCGGCGTGCCGGTCAAGCAAATACGACCGGCGGGTCGAACTTGTTTGTGGGGGAAAGTGCCGGTTTGAACAACACCACGGGCTCATCGAATACCTTTTTGGGAAAAAGCGCTGGCCAGGCGAACACGGGCACTTCCGGCAATACATTTATCGGTGCGGAGGCAGGTAAGCTCAACGCAGGTGGTGATTCGCATGTTTTTGTTGGAAAAAGCGCGGGTGCGGCCACGGTCAACAATAGTACCAATACTTATATTGGAAGTGAAGCAGGGCTTTCCAGTACCTCGGGTTTTAACACTTATGTTGGCGGATTGGCAGGGCGAAACAATACCACGGGCGGAAACAATACTTTTTTAGGGGCTTTTGCTGGGCAAAATACCTCTACGGGTAGCAACAACGTGGTACTTGGCACGCAAGCTGGCTTTAACCTGTCGACTGGAGGCTCGAACGTACTAGTGGGCAAATCCGCAGGCGGCAATTTTAATAGCAACAACTGCACCTTTTTAGGGACCAATGCTTCCGCCACAGCAAATGGATTTACCAACTCAACTGCCCTTGGCAATGGGGCATCCGTGAATGCTTCCAACAAAATCCGGTTTGGCAATTTGGCAGTGTCGGTTGTCGAAGGAGCGGTGGCCTATACGGTGTCTGATGGCAGGTTTAAAAGCAATATTCAAAACGATGCCCCGGGACTCGATTTTGTGATGGGGTTGCGCCCGGTGACGTATCAGTTTGACTATTCCCAATTTTCCAAGTTTTTGAGTGAAACGAACGTGGATCACGAGGTTTTAACCCAAAAAAATCAAAAACGCGAGATGGGTTTTGTCGCCCAGGAAGTGGAACGGCTTTGTCTGGAGCAAGGACTAGCAGTGTCTAACCTCGTCCATAGTCCAGAAAACGAAATGGACAACTACTCTGTGGCTTATGGCCAGATGGTGGTCCCGCTGGTTCGTGC
>JALHPW010000128.1 GCA_022842255.1 Saprospiraceae bacterium
CGGATATCCAGCTAGCGCTCAAAACGTCTTTTGCCTGCTTTGATCCGAATCAGGTAGGTGCCGCTTTCGAGTTGGGACAGGTTGAGCATCCGGTTGACGTCGGAAACCGCTCCGTCAATCGTTTCGGTGTAGATTTCCGTTTCTGTGATGCGTTTGTCCACATTGGTTTCCAACATCAGGACACTGATATACAGTTTTTTACCTGTTTCGTTTTGGGCAGTCAACTGCACCCGGAGATCTTCCGTGGTTGTGATATCGACGTTTAAGTCACTTGGATTTGGCTGTGGAACGGGAGCTTTCATGCTCATGAGCAAGAAAAAAACGGGGGCGGCGAAGAGGAGCAAAGTCCATCTGTGTTTCATCTTTAATTTAAATTTAGTTGTTGAAAAAAAGGGTCAATCGCGATGACGGCACAAAAGTGTAGGAAGTGATTGATACTTGAAAATGCTATATTTTTATAGATTTATGCCGAAAAAGCATAGTTGAAACTTGTACTCAGAATGAACTTTTTTGGGAATGGAACTTCGTCAAATTAAATACTTCCTAGGGGTGGCGGAAACCCTAAATTTCTCCAAAGCCGCCTTGAACCTGAACATTGTCCAACCCGCCCTGAGCCGTCAAATCCAGCAATTGGAGCAAGAATTGGGCGTGGTTTTGTTTGAGCGCAACAACCGCAATGTGCGGCTCACCCCGGCGGGTGTGTACTTGCGCGACGAAATGATCAAACTGGACAAGCGTTTCAACGACACCCTGGGGCACGCCCTTTCCATCCAAAACGGCCATGTAGGTACCATCCGGATTGGCTATCCTGGGTCGGCCTTGTATTCCATCTTACCGGAGGTGCTCTGTTTGCTTCAGGACAAATTGCCCCTGCTGGATGGGATATTGACCGAAATGGCGGAAGTGAAGGTGTTGGAAACCTTGTTGAACGGTCATATTGATGTTTGCTTTTCCAGGGAAGAAATTTATGACCATCCGAATATATGCCAGCAGAAACTATTTTCAGAGCATTTGGCGCTGGTGGTGCCCGAAAAACATCGGCTCACCAAAGAGAACTTTCAATCCATGGAGCAATGCAGGGAGGAGGGCTTTATTTTGCCCTATCTGGCTGATTGGCAGCGATACCGCCAACTGATTTATGGGATTTTCAGTCAGCATGGTTTTGCCCCACGCATCGCCTATGAATCCAATTATGGAGCGACCATCATGCGTTTGGTGGAAAAAAACTTGGGCATTTCCCTTTTGCCTTTGAGTTACCGGATGGGCAGCTCACTCAAGGTGCGTTTTATCCCACTGGAAACCAAAACCACCCTGTATATGGTTTGGAGAACGGACAATCATAGCCCCATTGTCCGCAATTTCATTGCCTTGTGCGACGAGGCGGCCCAGCACCTGGATTTGAATTTTGAGTGTCCATAACTCCACAAGTTTCGGGTTGCTTGCCCGCCCGCTTGTCCCCCACCTTTGTCAAAAAATAAGTCATGAGCGAACAACATCTCAATTACGAACGGGTGGCACAAGTCATTGATTATCTAAGCAAAAACTTTCGTAAGCAGCCGGATTTGTCCGACGTTGCAAAGCAAGTGCATCTCTCACCAGAGCATTTTCAACGGATTTTTACCGAATGGGCTGGGGTGAGTCCCAAGAAATTCATGCAGTACCTAACACTCGATTTCTTGCGCGACAGGATTTGTGAGTTGCCCAACTTGCAGGCCGCTGCGGATGCCGTTGGGTTCTCCGCCCAATCTCGGGTCTATGATTTGTTTGTCAATATTGAAGGGGTGACGCCCGGGATGTTTCGCGAGGCTGGTTTGGGCTTGAAAATTAAGTTTGGCTATCACAACACGCCTTTTGGGCTTTGCTTTTTGGCGATTTCCGATCGCGGCATTTGCGGCTTGGGCTTTGTGGATGAAGACCGGAAACGAACCGAATTTGAGGCTTTTCAACAAAAATGGCACTTTGCTGAACTCGAACACGCCCCCGACCAAACCCAGCCCTTTGTGCAACAAATCTTCTCGCCCGACCAAAGTCAGCTCCAGCGCCTTACGATACTGGCCCAAGGCACCAACTTCCAACTCAAGGTCTGGGAAGCCTTGCTCCGAATCCCGCCTGGTGCGGTGACGACTTATGGACACATCGCCCAAAGTATCGGTCAACCTTCCGCCGCTCGTGCCGTTGGAACAGCCATTGGTAGCAACCCGGTAGGTTTCCTCATCCCTTGTCATCGGGTCATTCAAGGTACCGGCAAACTAGGGGGATATCATTGGGGGGAAAGGCGCAAAACGGCTATGGTAGGTTGGGAAATGGCCCGTGCTCCTGAACTTCGTACCAGTGAGGCAAAGGCCTGAGTATAGATTGCTGAAGTACATTCATTTTCAATAATATTTCTTGCATGAAAACCTTTATTTTCATCCATGGGTCGTGGCACAGCTCCTGGAACTGGCACCGTGTGGTGCCCATTTTGGAAAAAACCGGACACCGTGCTATCGCAATGGACCTTCCTGGTATGGGACGTGACAAGACCCCTATCCAAACCGTAACGCTTCAAACCAGTGTGGACGCGATTTGCAGTTTGTTGGATACGATTGAAGAAAAAGTGATTTTGGTCGGCCATAGCAAGAACGGGATTTTGATTTCTCAGGTAGCGGAATACCGTCCACATAAAATCGAAAAATTGGTCTACCTCGCGGCCTACCTTATTCCAAGTGGCAAAACACAACGGGAATATTCGATACAGGATACAGAAGGGGTGTTAAAGCCCTATGTCATATTCCATGAGGCGCTTCAGGCCACTACGCTGGATTCAGCTATATACCGCGAGGGCCTGTATGCAGATTGTGAGGAATACATCGTCTCCTTAGCCAAGGTTTTGCTGAGCCCCGAGCCATTTTCATCCGGCATCACGCCCCTGCAACTGACCGAGCGCAACTTTGGAACTGTGCCTCGAGTGTACATCGAATGCACCGAAGACCGTGCAGTGACTCCATTCATCCAACGAAAAATGTACAGTGAGATGCCTTGCGAAAAAGTGTACAGTTTGGCCACCAGTCACTCCCCGTTTTTTAGCCAGCCTCAGGCCTTGGCAGATATTTTATGCGAATTGTGATACGATTTCCCTTGGGAATACTTGCATAAAACCGGACATTCGGGCTTCAAACTGATTCAACCATGCGTGCAACAAAACCATCGTTCAAGCCCCTCCAATGGATTACCTATTTTATGGCCCTGTTCCTTTCCTTTTCCTGTAAAAGCGATGCTCCGAAAAACACGAGTGCGCCAAGCACCGACATTCCAGACAAAAAATGGTGGAAGGAAGCGGTGGTGTACCAAATCTATCCCCGTAGTTTTAAGGACTCGGATGGCGATGGGGTGGGCGATTTGAAAGGCATCACTTCCAAGCTCGACTATGTGAAAAGCCTTGGGGTGGATATCATCTGGCTCAACCCAATTTATGGTTCGCCGAATGATGATAATGGCTATGATATCTCTGATTATCAGAGTATTATGAAAGAATTTGGTACCATGGAAGATTTTGACGCCTTGCTGAAAGGCATGCACAATCGGGGACTGAAAGTGGTGATGGATTTGGTGGTGAACCATTGCAGCGACGAACACGAATGGTTCAAACAAGCCCGAAGCAGCCGCGACAACCCGTACCGCGATTATTTCCATTGGTGGCCAGCTGAAAAAGGGAAACCGGCCCCTCGCTATAGTTTTTTTGACATCAACAACGATGCCTGGGAGTACGACAAAAAGACAGATGCCTATTACCTCCACTATTTTTCGGACAAACAGCCTGACCTCAACTGGGAAAACCCTAAAGTGCGGGAAGAGATTTTCAGCATGATGCGTTTCTGGTTTGACAAGGGTGTGGATGGTTTTCGGATGGATGTGATTCCGTTTATTTCCAAAGATACCACCTATCCACCCTTGCCGGCAGCGTATAAGGGCGATATGGTGAAATACTATGCCAACGGCCCACACCTGCACGAATACCTGCAAGCCATGAACCGGGAAGTGCTCAGCAAATACGACATCATGACCGTGGCAGAAGGCATTGGTACAACGACCGACGATATCCTCAATTTTGTGGATCCCGACCGCACGGAACTGAATATGGCCTACCATTTTGAGGGGGTGAGCTACGGCTACGTGCCAGGTAAGTTCAAAACACCCGAACCCGATGGCTATAAATTGGTCGGGTTCAAGGAAATATACAGTCGCTGGGATGCTGTTTTTGCCGAAAAAGGTTGGGGCACCATTTATCTAGGCAACCACGATCAGCCACGGATGGTAACGCGCTGGGGCAACGACAGCCCGGAATGGCGCGAGCTTTCCTCCAAAATGCTCACTACCTTTTTGATGACCATGCGCGCCACGCCTTACTATTATTATGGCGATGAACTGGGTATGAACAACATCAAATTCGATAGAATTGAGGACTATCGCGACATCGAAACGCTCAATATGTACAAGAAAATCCAACAGGAGGGCGGCGACCTGAAGGAGTTTATAGAAAGCCAAAAAAATGGCGGCGCGCGCGACAATGGCCGTACGCCATTTCAGTGGGATGCCACCACCAACGCGGGTTTTACTACCGGAACGCCCTGGCTGAACGTCAACCCGAATTACCTGACCATCAACGCCGCCGCGCAGGAAACCGATCCCAATTCGGTGTTGAATTATTTCCGAAAAATGGTGAAGTTGCGAAAAGGCGAGCCCGTGTTGATTTACGGAAGATATACCCTGCTGGATAAGGACAACCCTGACGTGTACGCCTACACCCGCGAGCTGAACGGGAAAAAGCTGCTTGTCTTGCTGAATTTCAGGGATAAACCGGCCACGGCAAATGTTGGCATCGATATTTCAAAAGCCAAATTGTCGATTGACAACTATGGTTCGGGGCCACAAAGCGCGGCGAACAACGGAGTGGCATTGCGGCCTTATGAGGCGGCAGTATTGGAACTTTAAGAAAATTGAAATTTATAAGTAGTATACAGAACGAGGCCGTCCCGTATTTTGCGGAGCGGCCTCGTGTTCTTTTTGGCGAATACAATGGACTAATTCGAACAGGAAGAACCTGCTGTAATCGCACAGTTATTGCCTGCGTCGGATTTAAATCTGCGCGTAGAATTTGCCGGGATGGTATACGCTACGAGTGCAACCGGAGTATTGCCTACCCAGACTACACAATCAGTGCTTGCACCATTCTTAATCGCAAAGTAAGCCGAATTAGGCAGGCAAAAGTCAACGTAATTGGATGGCCCTTCTGTGCCGGTTAACGTGACCCAACCTGGGCAAGGCGTACAAGTGTTGGCGTTTTCCTGTGTGCCGCAAACTTTTACATCACAGTTGGGCGAGGAGATGAAAACGCAACAGGCATTGCCTCCACGGTCTTCGGCAATGCCCAAGTCGAGACTGAAATCGTCAAATGAGGCATCAGGTTCGCTGGATTCGGTTGCGATTTGCGTCAAATGGCTGGAACTTTCCTTTGTGCAAAAAACAAACAGGTTGGCGAAGAGCAGCAAGGCAAAAGCTGGATAAAAGATTTGTTTTTTCATGTTACCTGAAAACTGGTTAAGAGTGAAAGAAAATTGGCCCTGGTGGTTTCAGGCTCAAATATGGTAGGGGCTAGATTTGGCAAACGGGTACATTTTTGTGTCAGGGTTCGGCGCAAATCAGGTCAAAAACCGTCTCCAAGAAGATTGAATTAAGGATAAAGGCCTGTACGGAGCAGGAAAATGGTTACACAAAAGGCACCTTTCTTCTGAAGTCAACGGAGTTGGGCAGCTTTTTCGAGCAGCCAATCTCGTTCGGCACACAGCGGTTTGGCATGAATACGGGCCGATAGCCGTTCGGAACGACGCCGTTGCCCCGGTTTGGAGCGCAAAATCTGGTGGATGATATTGACAAAATCTGCATTCGGTCGCTTCAGGTCGTCAGGCATGAATTTTTGGGAAGCCCTGGTGAGGAATATTTTAAATGCCCCGGCTTTATAAGGGAGGAGTTCGGATTCGATTTCGTATAAAATCTTGATTTCCAGTCGTTTAGCCAAAAGAGTGTAATTGAGAAATTCAAACACTGGGGCGATATGGTCGAGCGCAAGCTCGAATTTCCCAATGGCAAAAAGATACTGTGCTTTGTTTAGCCGGTAGAGGTCGGCACTCTCATTATCACCAATGATTTGTGTTTTATGGGATTCTACGAATTCGATGGCCCAGTCAAGATTGCCCACACGTATTGCACCGGTGGCCACACTTAAATAGGCACTGGCAGTGATGCGTTTGCCAGTATGGTAGAGATAACCGCGTGCTAGGTTGTCGCGTTGAAGTTGATGCCAAAGCGGCACAAGTTCGTTTTTACCTCCATTGATTAAGAAAGCACAGAAGTTGCGTAGGTAGGTATAAAATTGTTGCAGGAGCGGAGGAGCGATATTGGCCTCATGTCTGTGCAGTAAATCCGAGAGCTCTTGAAAGTCCGCCAAAGGGGGCAGGTCCTTCTGGAGCAATTGACTGATTTTGTAAGCAATGAGTAAAATGGGAGATTTTTGCAGATAATCGTCCCTGATTTGTTGTTTTTGTAGCGAAAACGCGATGGATTTGTCAATCGCCAATTTGGTTACCTTTCGCTGTAGTAGGTATTGATTCAGTAATTCGAGCCGAGCTACATGGTAATAAAGCTCTAGTGATTCCAAGGCCATTGGCACGTTCAAATCTCCCTTAAGGTAATTATGCGCCATTTCTTCCTCACAAATGGATAGCTCTAGTCGGAACTGACCGTAATAATCCTCCCGATTACGGGGCGGGACTTTATTTCGCATCAATTTTGCCAGATATTGTTCACGCCAATGCGACAAACCACGTTTTTTCAATAAATCTGCCCAGTCCACCAGTCTTTTTGGGTCATTCAGGTCCGCTATATATTCCTGTTTTAACAAAAAGGACTTCAAGAACTTATTGGAATCAACCATCACCTTTTCCAGTTTGCCTGCCGAAAAGGACTCTCCTTCAAATACCTTTTGAAAAACCACTTCCTTGTTGATCTGGGTGGGCAAAAATTCCGGGGCGGCTTCTGCAACCGTCTGAAGCAGTTTCCGCCGATTTTCATCCCCTTTTTTACCACTCCGGGTATAGGCCAACATATACCGGTTGAAGTCGTCGCGCTCCTCGGCACTAAGGGATTTGAATAAATCGAGCAGGTAAGTTCCTTCCATAATCCGGTCAATTGGTATCGGAATGAGTGGCCAAAAATGTAACCTTTTTTGAAAAAGAGGTTCCTGATTTTTGCCGTGAACAATTTTTAAAAAGAAAACACATGCGCAACTCTTTGTCGATTATTGCCCTCGCCCTTGGATATTGGGTAATTCTGGTCGGCCCAGCACAGGCCTATTCTATAAATACCGTATCCGCTTTCGAGCGTTCTCGGCCAGATGAGAACAACTGCAATTTGCCTGCCCCTGAAACAGTGAGCACTGTCTCTTGTGGTCCTGATTGGATAAAATTGAAGTGGACCACCGTTTCGGGTGCGGCCGGATATGTGGTTAAGGCATACAGACTTCCAGCCTTGGTTTTGGATGCCAATTTTCAAGTGCCTGGTAACAACACCACCATTAACGGATTGTATCCAGGAGGGAATTATTTGTTCACCATTACGGCAAAATGTGCCAATGGGGGAATCAGTAATCAATCAGGCACTGAATATAAAAACCTAATCGTATTAGATATTGTAATCAATTCCAGTGGGCATCCGCCAATTTGCCCGCTCGTAAAAATTGGCGAGGAATGCGTGACAGTTCCTTGGGACTTGGACGGAGAAGGTGCCTCCTATTGGGCGAAAGTGTCTAATGGGGCGGTCTGCAAAATGTTTGAGATTCAGACTGCAGGGCAAATGGGCAGTTATCTGAGTTTCACGATGGCCAACGGGGGCAACTGCAATAGTGCTGGATTTGGTATGACGGACAGCGAAGTATCGGCAATAGTCAATTTTATGGGGAGCCCGGTTTGTACGCTGGGTTTTACACAAATTGGGGAGGAAATTCCCGAATTGGAGATTTGTGATTTGTTCTCCCCTGTGTTTAGCGTAGAGTTTTTTAAGGAAAAATGCCCAGAAGGGAATATCACGCCTCCAGATTTGGTGCTGCGTGAGGCAAATGAGTTTATTACTATGCTATTGGGCAATCTCATCACCAACTTCGTTCGTTGCAAAGTGTTTTCCCCGAATGGAGCTCCATTTAGTTTGCGCTTAGTTTCGCTGGATGGCCAAAAATGTTACGAGCAGGCGTTCAACGGCATGAGAGGGGAGCAAGAAATTGAAATCAATACCACTGAGTTACCCTTGGGCCTATATTTTTTACAGGTGGCCACCACACGGGAAACCCAGATATTCAAGGTGGTTAAAGGTCAATAGTGGTAAACACTACGCTTTAAACGTGAACAAATAATTCGCCCCAAAATTCCAAAGCATTACCACGCCGGTGGCCACGAGTTTGGCGGTGTAGAATTTTACCCCACGGCGTTCGGTAAGCAAATAAATGATAGCGTTGTTCATGCCCAGGCCAACCAGCGCTACCAAGGTGAATTTGGCAAACTGAATCCCCACGTGGGGGTCGGCGCTGTGAAAAGTCCAGATGCGGTTGAGGAAGTAATTGCTCACCACCGCACAGGCGAACCCCGTACTGTTGGCGATGTATTTGTTCAAACGCAACTGTTCTTTCAGAAGCCAGGTTACGCCAAAATCTACAACGACCCCCGATACCCCTACTATGCCAAATTTGAGGAATTTGATGAAAAGTTCAGACATGGGATTGAAATGGTTGGCATTTGGGGTGTTGGGTCATTTTTCGTCATTGGGTCATTCGTCATTGCCCTAATGACCCAATGACGACGAATGACCCAATGACGATTCTATTTCTACTTTTTAGGCTCCACATTCAAAACGCCTTCCATGTCTTTAAGGAGGCTAATGAATTGTTCCTGAGTGAGTTCAGATGGGTTGAAACCAATGGCCCAAGTATTGTCTTCAGAGAGATGTTGTACTGGGCGAACCTTCAGGTCCGTGAACTGGTTGCAGAAGTTTCCTGCATTGACATCCATCTTGAACTTTACGATTACTTGTCCTTTTAAGTCGCCAGGGTCGTTGGGGTCCACGCCTTTTTTTACCTGGAAGCCGTGTGCTTCGGCCAGGTCTTGAAGGAGGGTTTCCAAGTCTAAAATAGGCTTGGGGATACCAACAGTACCTTTCACGGTATGCGATTTTGAACCTTCGTAAACGGTGTAGGTATGCACGGGAGCATCCGCCACGTTGCTGGGGATTTCCGTTGGATATTGCCAGAGGTTGGTCCGGTTGACCTCCTTTAGCAGGTTGGAATATTCGGTTGTAGTCAGACGAGCGCTATGAAGTCCTTTTTTTTCTACGTTTCGGATGCCCAAATACTCCAAGGTGCCGTCTTTGCGGAAAGTAAGTTTGTACATAGGGCAATAGCCGCGGCAACCGCCTGTTTCCAAACGCACGAGGTTTTCAACTGCGGGAGTAGCAGGCGAGGGTTGTTGTGCATTGGCATTTTCCTGAGGTTTGCAGGCTACAATCAATGCAGCGGCAAGAAGAAAGAAAAGTGAGTGCTTCATAAAACTAGGTTGTTGAATGTTAGTGGGGTTTGAGGGGTTTGAAGCCGCCAAACTAACCAATAGCTTGTTCCAAATCGGCCACAATATCGGCTACATTTTCGATTCCGACCGATACCCGTACCAATCCGTCCGTGATGCCGTTTTGCAGGCGAACCTCCTTGGGTACAGCTAGGTGCGATGAGGAAGCGGGGTGCAATATAAGGGTGTCTACGTCGCCCAAGGTTGGGGCAAGCGAACAAAATTGTATTCGGTTCATACAGGCAATGCCTGCTTCTAGTCCGCCGCGCAGCTCAAAGCTCAACATTCCCCCAAAACCGCCTTGCATTTGGCGTTTGGCAAGTTCGTGGTCGGGATGTGAGGCCAGGCCGGGATAGTTCACCCGCGCTACCGCCGGGTGTTTCTCAAGGAAATGGGCTACCGCGAGGGCATTGG
>JALHPW010000129.1 GCA_022842255.1 Saprospiraceae bacterium
CGGGAAGCGGAATGTCAAAAAAGCGCTTCTGCTTTGGGTCGAACATCGAAAGCCCTTCCTCGGCTCCAATCCAAAACCGACCTTGTCGGTCCTTGAAAACGGAAGTGATATTTTGGGCTTTGAGCGCGTTTTCAGCCGTGAAAGCCTTAGCCGCCGGCACGAACACCTCCTGTTCAGGGTCGAAACGGTACAAACCCGTATTGCGGGTGCCCACCCAAAGCGAGCCATCAGGTTCTTCAAAAAGGCAGGTGATTTTACGACTGTTCAGGCCGGCTTCCTGCCCAAATTGCCGGAAAGCATAAGCATCGTAACGCCACAACCCCGTCCAGGTACCCAGCCACAAAAAGCCCTTTTGGTCTTGCAGCATGGCATTGATGGTGCTCTGCCCAATGTCGCTTCGCGGTGGCAGCGTCTCAAATAGAAAATCCGTTTCCTGCGCAGCCAACAGATTGACCATCAGGAAAATAAGCACACCAGCCAGCCTTTGTGCAAAGCGTTTTTCAGACATATTTTGAGTTCCGGCAATAAAAATCAACGCACCAGACCAATCGCTTTTGAAGCCCTTTGTTTACCGGCACTTACCTGTACCCAATAGATACCAGGAGGCAGGTTGCTGGCAAGTTGCAAGGAAATGGAATGTTCCCCGGCGGCAAGCTCGTTTGAAAGCAAAGATTGAACGGCCAGGCCTGTTGCATCATAGAGCGCAATTTCTACATTTTCTACTTGCTGCAATTGAAAAGAAATGGTCGCAGGTCCTTCCGAAACAGGATTTGGGAAAACGGAAACAGGCAGGGACTGCACGGTTTCTGTAGTGCTGACCAGTTGGCCATCCAGGAGCAAGGCCACGTCCCAAATCAGGTCGGGTATGGGCAACTGTAGGGAACCATTGGCAACAGACACCGGGTCGGTGAACAATAAAGCGCCCGTTTGACAATCAAACCATTTGGCATAATAGGTTCCATCTACCATGTTTTCCACCTTCAAAACCGAACCACTGATGGCGTCTGGCGCCCCGTTGGCCTTGACAAAAACATGGTTGTACTCGGAATTCAACATCCATCCCGCCAGTTGGGTGCCGTCTGCTGATTTCAAAACATAGGAATCCACCGCCGAACCCAAGCCCACGAAGGTGTAACTGGCAATCATCATCCAATCGGTACCCAGGTTGTCCACTTTGAGGGTGTGTGCTCCGGCACTGAGATTGATGGTATACGTATGGTTGAGGATTGGGTTTTCCAACAAAACCTGGTTTCCGTCCAGCCAAACGCTCAGTTTTGGGCTAGTTCCAAACTGGTCGCCTGTCAAAATCTTGAACTGCCCAGCTTGGGGCATCGTGATTTGGAAAACGGGCGGACGGCGGTACTGCGTGTTCCAGCTCGAGCCGTACAAAAACTGTCCCAGCTTAAAATTGGCCGGGGTAATGATTCCTTCGCTATTGATTTGAATAAGCGAATCGCCCAGGCCTGCCCAGCCCAAAGCGGGGTTCAGTTTCAAATCCCCTGGCGCACCCAGCACTGAAGAGGCGGCTGGACGAAAATCCTTTGCTTTAAATGGAACTTGCTCCGCCATTGCCGATACGCCGTTGCAAACAGGATACAGGTTTTTGGGCTCGATGTACGAATCCCACCACCAGCTCATGCCCGTGCCCAAACCTCCCCCAAAAAGCGAGCCCCACATGTTGTTGTGGATGTGTATGCCGCTTGGGTCGAGCGTGCTGAGGGCATTGCCGTCTGCGCCTAAGCCAAATTCTCCGACCAGCACCGGTTTGTCGTACAATTCCAGGTTTTCCTGGGTACCCGAGGCCAACAGTGCTTCCAGGTTGGGACTGTTGAAGTAGTAATGCCTTTGGGTGTAGTCCATGTCGGGATTGTTCCAAACGGCGGGATCTTCGCTTTCCGGACTGCCGCAACTGGTGCTGACCGGGCGGGCGGCAAAATCGCGTTGTTTCAGAAAAGCGGCCATTTCAGCGTGCCAGTCGGCAATTTTCGGCTGGTGTTGGGTGTAATTATCGGTCCAGTTGACCTCGTTGAAAAGTTCCCAGGTCATGATGCTGCGCTGTGCGCCCCAGCGGGCAAGGATGTAACGCAACCGATTCTTTATCAATGACTTAGCCTGTGCATTGCTAAAAAAATCCCAGGTGTTTGGGCAAGGTCCGCCATTCGCTGTATTGTATGGATTCTCGTTCCAATTGGGGTTTACCTGAGAAGACACTTGTCCGTGGTGATTAAGGCAAAGCATGACGTACACCCCGCGTTCGGCGCAGTAATCGAACAGCCAATCCATGTAAAACGAGCTGCTCTGTTTGTATTTTTTCAGGCCTGAAAAGCCATTGACATTGTTTTTCCATTCCAATCCCATGCCCCAGGAACAGAGCCATAGGCGCAGGAAATTGCCGCCATTGTCTGCTAGTTTACCCACCCATTTTTGGTAGTCCACGTATGGGTTCGACACCTGCCAGGCAATGTTTTCCCCGATGGGAATGTATTGCTCGCCGTTTTCAAAATTCAGGTAATTGCTTTGGCCCGCTTGGACGAACCCTTTGTTTTTAGGACTTACCACAGGCACACAATCAAAGGTTTGGGCTGGAAACGTACCCGTACCCGAAGCGTTGGTACAGGAGACCGAATAAGACCATATTCCCGTTTTCCGCGGAGCAAAACGAATCCGAAAACCATTGCCGGCTGGCAGTGCTGTCAGTGCGCCAGCTGGTCCCGCGATTTGAAAATCTTCCATGTAAAAACCCTCCACCTTGGTTTGCTCACCGTCTGGGGCGACGAAGGTGGCTTCCACCCGGATTTCGTCGTAGTCGTATGGATTGACGAAGGCCGCTGTCAGGTCAAGTGAAGCCTCAAATTTGCCATGTTGCTCCACCGTGCCAGAGGCGGGCATAATACCATGGATGACAGGGGCTTGTGCGTCCATTTTTTTTGCAAAAACACTGAAGGCCAAAAGTAGCAGGGCGGGCGTGTAACGTATTGTCATATTGAAATGATTGCTTACAAAAAGGGAAAAAGGCTACTGTCCACATGGGCAGCAGCCAAACCAAACCTCGTATGAAGTAACTTCCTGCAAAATGTAATGGCACAAAAGTTATTTCAGGGTAGAGGAGGAGGTCTTTTCTTGTTCCACCGGTTTGGGGTTGCGCACTGGTTTCGGTTTTGGTTTTTTGTAAAAATCCCACAAATCAGCTTCAAAAAGGGTGGCCGGGTTACGGTAAAATTCTTGAAAATCCGGGAGACTTTGATGCGCGGAATATGGGACGTAGCAATGTTTGGGGTTGGCATTTCGCCACGCACAGGCATAGGCCATTCGGGACAGGCTGGGGTCCAGCAGCAGGTTTTTCAAAAATACATTTGTCCACCAATCGTGCTGTGGAATGGTTTCAAAGCCAAACTCGGTCAAAGCCGGAATTTTGCCACGCGCTTCAGCGGTTTCCACCAAAATTTTATGGCAAGATCGGAATCGTTCCCAAGTTTGGGGCAAGGTATCGTAGGCATAAAAATCAATGCCGAGCACATCTACCCATTCATCCCCTGGGTAAAATTCGAGCATTTCTTCCGCAGTATCATAATTGTAAGAGGTGCTGAATGAATACAAAATCTGGTGTAAACCCTTCACATCGCGCAAATAAGCAACCGTGAAACGCCACAAGTTTTTGAAATCTGCAGGGGCGGCATGGGTTTTTCCCCACCAAAACCAGGCGCCGGTTTGCTCGTGGAAAGGGCGAAAAATAATCGGGATTTTGTGTTTCCTCGGCCAATTTCCGCCTTCCAAGTCATTGACAAACAAGGCAAAACGGTCCAAATCAGCCTTGTAACGTTCATGATGCGCGCCCCCCGGCAAGATGTCGCGTACCGCCGCGGTGGTATCCCAAGCCGAGCCGCCCGTGTGGTAGTTGTCCAGGTGCCAACTCAGTGTAATGACCCCACCCCGTCGATACCCTTCCCGAATCCAGGTTTTCATTTTTTTGAAATTCACATGGTCGAGGTTTGCCACCGAATCGTGCTCCAGATTACCCAGTTCCCATCCATACACCGCCGGAAAATCGCCACAGGAAAACCGCACGTCGGAACCACCGGGCACATCGCGCCAGCCCACTCCATAGGCCAGATCGTCCTGATGCCCAAACAGGATTTTACCCTCGTTCGCAGCCATTTCGAGGTTGAGGAAAAGGGCACGAGTCCGTTTGGTGGCCAAGGAATCGACCAGTTTTTGGGCCTTTAAAAACTCAATATTCAGTAGCCCGAGCAAAAGTATGATTGCGAAAGGGGATAATAACCGCATGGTATGGATAGCTGGTGAACGGGATCAGGGTTACTTTTTCAACAGTGCTTCTCGCCAATACACACCTTCCAAGGTAGGGTTGCCTTGCCAATCTTTCAACATAGCCGGCTCCCATTGCGGGTCGAACACCCAAGCACACCAGGAAATGTGTTTTTGCTCAAGATATGGCAAGATTGTTTGGGTGTAAACACCATCGTCGGGCAATGGCTCGCTCCCGTGTTTGTCATAAGTGAACCCTATTTCCGTGGCCACAATGGGGTATCGATTTGCCAAATAGCCAAAATGCTCCTCCCAATTGGGTTCGCGGGGCACTTTGTTTTTGCCCGGGTATGGGTGCGTCACATAGGCTACCCCCTCGCGTGCAATCGGCTCAAATCTGACATCGCGCAAATCATAGGCCCAATCGAAGCCACCCACCAGTGGGATGGCTCTTGCCCCATTGGCCCGAACCAGGTCAATGCACTGCTCCATGATCTGTTTCCACGTTGCCCAACTGCAAGTCCCAAGTTCCCCAAAATAGGTGGTTGGTTCATTGTACAATTCAAAAAATGCAACCGTTGGCTCGTTTTTGTAGCGCCGGGCAATCGTTCGCCAAAAATTGAAGGTCTCCTTTTGGGTGGTATCGTAGTTATGGTCCTGAAAAATCTCCATACGCAAATTGCCGATGCTGTGCCAATCAATGATGACATACATGCCCAATTCAGAGCACCACTTCACTGCTTCGTCGAGCATTTTGAGGTACTCCGCCTCGCCACGCTTTCGCCATGCGCGTGGGTGCACGGGTATGCGGACTAGCTTGGCGCCCCAGGACTGGATGATTTCGAAGTGACGTTTTGACCATTGACCGGCATCCCGGATTTTGTCGGGATCGGAAATAGAAAGCCCCCGAAATACTAGGGTGTCGCCGCGTTCCGTGACAAAATACGCGCCTTTTACCTGCACAAAAGGCAGAGCGCCCGCCGTCTGCGCGGCCGCCTTTTTCTCCAGCAAAAAAGAGAAAAAGACAGCCAACACAGCGGGGAAAATGAATTTTGGAAATGAAATCATGTAAGTTGCTAAAGCGAAATTGGGATATTTAGATATTGAGATATTATACTGATTATCAATATATTACCTCAATATCCAAATATCTGAATTTCGGGATTTTGTCTATTTTTGCTCAAACCGCACATTGTCAATACAGACATTCACTTTCGACGCACCCGCATTAAAGGCTACGCCAAAATCTTCGTTGATGGTGGAAAGATCCGCCAATGGCGTCGCCCCGGCATAAAAATCCGTCAAGTTGACGGTGACCGTAATCCAGCCGTCTGTTTCATAAGAACCACTTTGCGCCCAGGGCTTCCAGTAATACCAAAAATCGCCGGAAGAACCTTTCAAACGCCAGGCAAATTCACCGCCAGTGATGGGTTCGAGCACATTGATATCAAATTTCAGTACGTAATTGGCCACGTTGGTACCGATGACGGCGCCCGGAAAATTGTTCGCGCCGTTGCGCCAGAAAAAGCCCGTCCAGCCATTGCAATCCTTGTCTACCCGGTGGTAATTGGTACCGTTGAGCGTGAGCGCTGGGTCGTTTTCCGGTGCACCAGCATCGCCCCACCAAGAAGTAAGCGCGTCGAAATCAAAAAACACCAGTGCCGGGTCGACCACCGGGTCCACGCCTTGGATGTTGATGTCGGGCGAGAACACGGTTTCACCATTGACCGTGATGAGTTTGAGCTTGCCCACACCGGTTTGAACGGTCGCAGGAATTACTACCTGAATCAACACATCGGTTTTGATGCCAAACATCGTTGCTGGCACCTCGCCCGGGAATATCACTTCGGTTACCTCGGCCAAATTTGTGCCTTCGATGGAAATCATTTGTCCGGGTTTGCCAGAGCTCGGCATGTTGGTGATGGTAGCCGAAGTAGAGGCCAAAATGTGTAAACTTGCCGAGGAGGTCACCTCATCGCCATTGGTGGAAACGACCGTGATGGAGCCGTCTGTGGTGCCGACCGGCACGTTGACCTTGACCTCTGTAGCCGTAGCCGAAGTTGGCGCGGCCTCCTTGCCACCGCTGAATTTGACGTTGGCCACCAGGTCCAAATCAGTACCCGTTATGGTCAATTCGTTTGTGAATTGAATATCGGTAGGGCTGAGGCTGGAAATGACGGGTTTGACCATGGCCAGATTGCCCGTTGTCACGGATTTCCCGGCAGCGGTGCCGAGTTGCAAAGTACCTTCTTTGGCCGTTGGCGGAACGCTGACCGTAATGGAAGTGGCCGATCCACCCGATTGAATCGTGCCAGTTGCACCACCGCCGTAGCCAACGGAGGTAACCAAATCAAGGTTTTGGCCTGTAATGACCACCGAACCACCTGGTTTTGCAGGGTTCGGGGCGAGGTTGCTGACCGTTGGGAGCAACATTTCCAAAGCGACCGGCACTGTGGTTTCTACCAGCGAATGGGCCACCAATTTCAGTTCGCCGTCTTTGGAATCGGCCGGCACATTGGCCACAATTTTATCCGCCGCCTGGCTCACAAAACTCGATACCCGAGCACCGCCCGGGAAAATGATTTCCTTGGTCAAATCCAGATCGCTGCCCGTAATGGTCAGTTCCGTACCGGCTTTGACGGGTAAAGGCGCAAGGGTCGCGCCCGTTGGCAAGGTCACTTCAAGAGGGGTAGCTGATTCGACCAAAATTGGGTCGGTCATGCCGTTGGAGATAACCAAAAGTCCTGTTTGCGCTTCTTTGGGCACCCTCACCTCGATTTTGGTCTGTGTCCGGCTCACAAAATCTGCCGCGAGCACCGATTTTTTGTTCGGGAAAATCACCTCCTCGATCAGATTCAAATAGGTGCCTTCAATGGTAACCACACTATCCGGACGTGCCTTTGCTGGACTGAACGACAGCAGGGCAATCGGCTCCGAAATGGTCAGTGGGGTTTTGGTCAGGATATCGCCCTGGGGTGTTTTCAGTCGCACCAAGCCATTTACCGTTTCGGTTGGCACAGTCAGGACGATCTCCGTTGCGGATTTGGATTTGAACGAGGTGACTTCCACGTTGTCGGCAAGGACAATCGCGGTCACCTGATCTAAATTTTCACCAATAAACCGGATGTCACCACCCCGCAGGGCAGGCGATGGGCCGAAACTTTTGAGCACAATTTCGGTCTCGTCATCGTCTTTTTTACAAGACTGGATGAACACTACTGCGCCAACCAATAGGCTCAGCAACAGCGTGGGCAGAATGTATTTTTTTAATGCGTTTTGCATGATTTTTATGTTTTAGTGTACGTCGAAACGTCATTTTTGGCTTAATTAAAGCGGCACAATCCGCACATTGTCCACACAGACATTCACCGGATTTGGCCCGGCTGCCGGTCCAAACAACATCATGGTGATGTTCGTCAAAGAGGACAAATTGTCAATGGACCTGGTCCCGTTATCATCGCTATCGTCCTTGCCGTATTTGAAGTCCTTGAGCGGGATGGTCACGGTTTCCCAACCATCCGATTGGGTCTTGCCGGTTTTCCAAGGCTGGTAACGGGCATGCACATTGGCGTCGCGGCCATGGTCTTCGGCGTAGGTGTTGAAGAAAATCTCCATCCGCACGTCGCGCCATTCGATAATGTTCACCTCAAATTTCAAGGCCAAATCGTTCACCAAACCAGTGGCCACGGGAACATTCCCACGCCCGCGTGGCGCCCAGTATTGCATGGTCAGTTCGTTGGTCCACATCCAGGCAGCATCGGCAGGGTGCTTGAACTGGGCATAGTTTCCAGAACAACCTTCGGGATTGCTACCGGAAATCGCTGCAGTCCAAGTCTCGTGGTTTTTACCATCGTAATCGAGCAGGATATTGCGATCGTCGCGGAAAATGAACTTGGATTTGGCCTTGCCAAAATTTGTTTCCACGCTAATTTGGCCTACTTCCGCACCAACCGGCACCTTTACCTCCAGGTGTGTTTTGTCCAAAACAAGTACTTCGGCTTCCTTATCGCCCGCAAACACCACCTTGATGGGGGCAAAAAAGAAGTCGCCATCCAGCACAAGTGTACCTCCATCCGGAACGTATTCGCATTTCACCCTGTCTACGGTTGGTGCTGGCACATTCACCTTGAAATCGTACAAAAGCTCCGAACCGTCGTTAAAAACGACTCGGATTTTGTTGTTCACCTCGGTTGGAACGGTGCTGGGCACGTTCACCAAAATGGAATTTTCGGTCACGAACGTTGGGTTCAATACGGCTTTTTGGTCGTTGAACCACATTTCCTCGGCATGGCAAAGGTTCTCGCCGATAATGGCGATAAGGCTTCCCATAAAACTGCCCACCAGCAAGGAGTCTGATTTCCCGGGGTCGGTAGAGCGGATGTAATCAATTTGTGGGGTCCCGGAACAGTCGCGGGCATTGTCCTCTTCTTTTTTGCAAGCCACCACAATGCTTGCCATCAGGGCCACGATGAGCGCCAATTGTGTTATTTTTATTGAGAATTTCATGTCAATTTTAGTTTTGGTTGATGTACGGTTCGACATCGCTGACTTTCAAGCAGTGCTTATTTAAATTCATAATCCACGGCGGGCTGGTCGGGACCCAAAAGCGGGTTGAACACCACGTCGGCAGCAGGAATGGGCAGGAACATCTGCGAAGCAGCCACCGAAACAGTGCTGCCTGGATTGGGGATATACCCTGCTGGCAGGTTTTCGTCAGCAGCACCGGCCGATTGGTCGCGGTAGTACGTGAGGTCGCGTTGTTGCCCATTGAGGTAGTCCAGCGCAGCGGAAGGGTCGCGGTAGAACCACCGTTTTACGTCAAACCAGCTAATGCTTTCCAAGGCGAACTCCACACGACGCTCCCGGAAAATATCGTCGAATGTCAGTTGCGTTTTGGCTGCAAGGCCAGCCCGAGTGCGGATGGCGTTGAAATACTCCAGCGCTTTGCCATCCGTAGTTACAGCGCCCGCGCCCAATGCCGCTTCTGCATAAATCAAATACACATCGGCAAGCCGGATGATATACTGGTTGAGGGCCGTGGCCTGACCGGTGGACACCTTGCCCGCATTGTCTTCGGCCGAGCCCACCACATACTTTTTCAGGCTGTTCAGCACCGGGGTGGCGCCTTCGATGGTGATATTCGGGTCGGCAGGGTCGCGCAGCACGATTTTGTACTCGTATCCGCCACTGCTTTTCCGAATTTCAGGGTAATGGTCGCCAGGAGCCATGAAAATGGCCGGACGACGGATGTCGCCGGATTCCACATGGTCTATAAAATGCTGGGTCATACATTTTCCACCGCCCCAGGCTTCAGAATTGCCGGTGATGTACGAGCTACGCGCCCAGTTGGCCTGCCGGGAGTTGCCAAACGCATACGCGCCTTCCATCCATTGCAGGGCAAATAGCGACTCGCCATTGTTGTTGTTTTCAATTTTAAACAGGTCCTCGTAATTGGGCATCAACCGGAGCCCGCTCTGTTCGATCACCTCGGCCGCAATGGTTTTGGCGGTTTCAAAATTGGCTGCCGAATTTGCATCCGAAAGGTTTTGCGCCATGGTGAGGTGCACTTTGGCCAGCATGGCTTTTGCACTCCATTTGGTCACACGACCAGGGTTGTCGGAAGCTGGAAGCACCTCGGAAGCATAGGCGAGGTCCCGGCGCGCCATTTCGTACACGCTGGACCGTTTGTTTTTGGGCAATTTCAGGTTGTTGGAAGCTACGAGCTCGG
>JALHPW010000130.1 GCA_022842255.1 Saprospiraceae bacterium
GTCAATAAAAATAAAATCATATATGACTGAATTAGAATTGATCAATCAAATAAAACGATATTTCGGAGAAGATAGAACGGAGTTTAAAAAGGCAATACTTGGTATTAATTTCAATGGAAAAGAACACAAAGCATGGAAAAAATTCTTTGTTCAGGTTACGAATGAACACCCATTTGATGTTTCATTTCGTATGATGAACGAGGAAGTAAAGAAAATTACAGCCAAAAAATATGACGAAATCGATTGGGATTTTATAGGGGATATAAGTTGGGAAGTAAAAATCCTGCTAAATGAGCATATTAAACAAGGTTACGATTGGGATAAAAAACTATGTGCAAATTGTGGTGGAACAGCACGAATTTTAAGGATTTTAATATCTGATATCATTCCTGCTTTTACTTGTGATGTTTATTCCATGACCTATTCTAAAATGGAAGGTTATTACGAATTCAATCCCATCCAACTAGCAACTACGAAAGAAAAAGAAATCTTAAAGCAAGTTGTGAATAAATTGAAGCAAAAACAATATTATTTTGTATCAAAAAAATTGGCCAATCAAAAATTCAAAGACGTCTATTCAGACTGCCACAGTGAAGGAAACGCAAGCGTATTCGATGTTTTGTTTTCAGATGTTGATGGTTATCAGACGGAAAGGGTTCGATATAACGATAAGCTCCTGAAAGATTCCACAGGAAAAGAAATCCGTTGGAGGGAATTCTATGATAAAGACGGAGGGCTCATTAAAAGGCTCGAATATCAATATTTCAAATCCAAAAATGTATTATTGATTGAGACGAATAAAAATGAAGAAATACAAAAGGTGACTGTTTGGAAAAACACAAACAAGCAAATTCATCAAGAATTTAAGTTGAAATTGCCTTAGAGCCTGAAAAACAGTATTCGCCCAAATCCCAACAAATTCATGCCATTTTAGACACACTCTAGGCTAAAAAACACAATTATGCCCGAAAATAAAGATCCCCAAGGCGCCCCCTGGCCCATGCCAAGCTTTAGCTTTATGGTTGATTTCGACGGTATTCCAGTAGCCTTTCAGGAGGTATCAGGCCTGGATACCGAGTATGATGTAATGGAATACCGAAGCGGCAACAGCCCAAATTTTTCTGTGGTGAAAATGCCCGGCCTGAAAAAGGTTTCCGACATCACCCTGAAAAAAGGAATGTTCAAAAACGACACCGCCTTGTTCGACTATTTCGCCGCGGTGAAAATGAACACGGTAGAACGCAAAACCGTCACGATTTCCCTAATGGACGAAAATGGCGCTGTGCTGTTTGTCTGGACCCTGAAAAACGCCTTCCCTAAAAAAGTGACCGGCGCTAGTCTGAACGCCAAAACAAGCGATGCGGCCATTGAAGAGATCATACTGGCGCACGAAGGGCTTACGATGGCCAAAGGAGGGTAAAAAACAATCAAAATGACCTCTACCCTAAAGTCTTCGAGGACATCTACAACTGCTTTTTCTATTACTTTGATGAGGAGGAAAAGGAGTACGTCATCCTGCTGCACGAACTTACCATTGTCAATATTGAGTCGGGGGAATGGTCGCTGCTGTATCAGAATGAGGACCCTTATGGGCCTATCGTGCATCTGGATTTCGAAAATTGGGAACTTGTTTCCACCAGTTTATCGGCTTAGGAAGGGGCTTCCGCGCATGCTTTACAAATCCCAACCAACACACAATTCAGCCGCTTCACAAGATAGCCCTCGGGCACCGCAAAATGTACCATAGATTGCAGGCACTCAATTGTTTGACAATTGGTGGCCGGCGCAATTGTGAACGGGGAATCAAGTAATGAGCAACTTTGATACAAACATGATTGAGGTATTTACCACAAGTATTAGAACCCAGGATGAGGCCAAACGCGTCCTGCATACGATTGGGAATCAATTCCCAGGGTTAAAAATCAATTTCGACCTTGAAGATTCTGGTCGCCCCTATCCTTGCGGGCACAGTATCCTACGGGTGGAAGGTGCCGCCATTCAACCAGCCCCGATTATTTCGGCAATCAATAAGTCGGGCTTTAATTGTGATATTTTGGAAGACAAAATATGCGCAGCGCAGGGTGCCGAGGAGCCGGATTTCTGGGAAACAGCCTTTAGCGAAAAAAAGGAAATGTGGGGGTTGGCACCCGCACCTTCTGCCGTATTGGTGAGGGATTTTTTTGTTGAAAACCATGTAAAAAACGTGCTCTTGCCTGGCATCGGTTACGGGCGCAACGCTCAGGTTTTCAGAGAGAGCGGGATGCGCACAACAGGCATCGAGATTTCTAAAACGGCCATCGAACTGGCTGCAAAACATTACGGCAAGGAAATAATCATTCATCATGGTTCGGTGACGGACATGCCGTTTGACAATGTTCAATACGATGGCATTTTTTGCTACAACCTCATCCATTTGCTAAACGAAAGCGAGCGGGCAAAACTCATCCAGGACTGTTATGCCCAATTGTCGGAAGGAGGGTTCATGGTTTTCGTTGCCATTTCAAAAGAAGCTCCGACCTATGGGCAAGGCACCCTGGTGGGTAAGGACCGATTTGAAATGTTCGGTGGCGTAAAGTTGTTTTTTTACGACCGGGAAAGCATCGAAGCTGAATTTGGCCTGTTTGGCCTGTTTGAAATCTTGGAAATCAGAGAAAACAACCTGTTTTTTCTAATCAAATGTAGGAAAACAGGGTAAAAATTTAGTCCTATCCACTTACTGTAATAAAACCAGTTTACCGAATGAACACAGTACTTGTTGGAGGTGCGCGACTTGTCCTGCCGCAGCGCAGCGCAGGCAACTACACAAGCCATTTAACCCGAAATAACATGACAAAATCCACCCGGAAAGCCCGGCTTGTGTAGATGTCTTCGCTGCGCTGCGACAGGACAAGCGTGCGCTCAGCATTGCACGTGCCCAAGCAGCAGACAATCAACAAAACAAAAAATCGGAATTCAGCAAAGTCCCAACAAATTCATATTATTGTAGGGTAAAAACGCAAACCAACCTACTATGAGCACCCTACTCCGCAAGTTTTTCCAGCACTTTTCCATTGGTCAGTGCCCACCTTTGGCGATAAGGCTCCTGGCCACCTGTTGCCTACTGGCCCAGGGGTTTACCCCTGCCGCAACGGCACAGATCACTATTCAGAACACTGTTTTCCCGGTAGTGGGCGATACACTGCACTTTGCCTTCGGCAACCAGCCGGGGGCAATTTTCCAGATTTTCACGCCACCGGGCGGAGGCCAGCAATGGGACTTGAGCAACCTGCAGCCAACCCAATTCTGGAAGCAGACCATGCGAAACCCGCAAACGGGCGCGCATTCGTCCTCTTTTCCAGGGGCTTCCATCTGGCATTATCCCTTAAGCTCCAACAATGAGGTCTATTGGGAGGTGACCGGCAATCAGGTCAAAAACATGGGTTATTTCGGTCTGGATGAGCTGGGTTTGGGATTGAATCTATTGTTTAGAAATTATCCCTCACTGGAAGAGTCCTGGGCTCCGGTCAATTTTTTTGACCTTCGCCAAAGTGCTGCCAACGTGCTAACCGCTTTCGATGCACCCATCGCGCCGCCTGTATTGCTGAATCTAGCTCCTACTGCCGATTCTTTCCGTATCCGGGTTACCTATCAACGAATAAGTGCTGTCGATGCCTATGGTACATTGAGCATCCCAGACGGCAGTTTTGAGGTGCTGCGGAGAAAACAAACCGAATACAAGTCGATGGCCGTGGATGTAAAGGTTGCTCCGCTCGGATGGATAGATATTTCGACCATTGGCGGTCAACAGGTCCTCCCGCTGGGGACGGACACGACAACCACCTTTCATTTTCTGAACGATGTGTCGAAGGAAGCCATTGCGATTTGCACCCTCAACACTGCACAAAACCAGGTAACCGGCGTTCGGTATAAAGTGGTACCGCCGCCCGTAGGAACGGAGGATGCATTGATGGCAAAGGAACACTTCAGCCTTTATCCCAACCCTGCCCGACAGGCAGTCACGCTACGGTGGGAACTCCTGGATGCCGCCGATGCCCGCATTGTGGTGAGTGATGCGACTGGCCGCCCCTTGCATACGCTGCTCGACGAAGCTTTATCGGCCGGCCCTCAACTGACCCGGCATGCCTTGCCGCCATTGCCACCCGGACTGTATTTTGTTCAAATCCTTGCCAACGGCGTTCTGCAACATACTGCTAAGCTGTCGGTTTTTTAGCAAGAAACCAATTCCCTTGCCTTTCTTTAGCAAAAAAAACACCATGAAAAAGAACTTCACCCTCTTCCTCGTATTTCTCCTGACCTGCAGCGCAACCCAGGCCCAACAGTATATAGATGCCAAAAGGGCTTACGGTGCTTTCATGATTGATGCATTCAATAACAAGCACAAACTACGTGAAGCCAAAGACTTGATCGACCTCGCGATGCGTCTGCCGGAAAACCAAGCTGTGTGTGATGCCTGGATTACCAAAGGGGAGATTTACAATGAAATTGCGACGCAGGTAATGACGATCCGAAGCACGGGACTGGGCAGTCAGGAAGATTTACCGCCCACCGATGCTCCAGCCCTGGAGGCGTACCAGGCCTATACCAAAGCCTTGCAGCTGGCATGCCGAAAATACGAGACCAAAACTATATTGATTGACCTGAAAGCAGCTCAAGGCAACCTGTACAACTTCGGTCTCATTGCCTATCAGGAGCAAAAATTCCAGGTAGCTTACGAGCATTTCAACAGCTTACTCGCTGCGCACGAGGAGCTGAAAAGGCAGGGCGCTCAAAGTTTTTTTAAGCAGGAGGCGGACCGCCATCAAGCCGTGTATTTGGCTGCTGCTTCCGCACAATTAGCTGGAAACCAAGAGGTGGCCAAGTCGCTTTTTGAGCAATTGTACCAGGCTAACTACGATAACCCGGCAATTTATGAAAGCTTGTACTTGCTCCATGCGCCGAATGACATCCAGGCGGCATATGCCTACCTCGAAGAAGGCCGCCTGCGTTACCCTGATGAGGCGAGTCTCTTGTTTGCCGACATCAATCACCATTTACGTACGGGTCAGCTGGATCAACTGATTGGCAAGTTAAATGCAGCCATAGAACGAGAACCGGATAATATCTCCTTGTATGTCACGCTTGGAACCGTTTATGACAACTTGTACCAGCAAATGGTAGTTGCCGGCAACTCGGACGAAGCGGACGAATATTTCAATGCCGCACTCCAGCATTACCAGAACGCGGTAAGCAAGAATCCGAACCAAACAGACGCACTGTACGGTTTAGGCGCACTTTACTACAACAAGGCTGCTTTTACAACCCAAAAAATGAATGCGCTGGAACAAGATAACTCCGCAGCAGGTTTGCAACGCCTCGAAGCACTCCAAACAGAGACAATCGGCCTGTTTGAAGCAGCATTGCCCTATTTCAAACAAGTAGAGGCATTGAACCCAAACGATGTAAATACCCTGGCTGCCTTAAAGGAAATCCACTACAAAAAAGAGGACTTTGCGGTTTCGCAAGAATTCAGCCGCCGCTTGGGTGTGGTGCAAGGAGGCGGTCTGAATGCGCGGTCTTATTATCCAAGAAGCTAAAATGGGCAAGCCTATCGCAATCTACTAGCGCTATTAGACCCCTCCAGGGCTGACGGATGAGATTTTTGAGGTTTGAAGGGGGGGATTGCCGAATTAAGATTACATGATTGTTGATTGTTGAAGGATCAAAGCAGTCGCCCCACCTGAAACCCCATAGCTTCCAGGTTTCGGGCTGTTCCGGCCAAGGCTTCGTTCAGCGTACAGGGTCCGCGGGCAATGGAGAAGGCACTCTGCAGGCCAATTGCGCGCAGGGTATCGGGTTGGGCCTCCAATGCTCCGCAGAGGGCGATGACTTTTTTAGGTCGGGCGCGGGCCACAATACCGGCAATGAGTTTCCCTTGCGTGGTTTGGTCGTCAATCTTGCCTTCGCCGGTGATGACCAGGTCGGCCCAGGACAAATGCTCGTCAAATCGGGTCAAGTCCATCATGGCTTCAATGCCTGGCTTGAGGGTTCCGTTCAAAAAATAGCTGGCGCCAAAACCCATCCCGCCCGCTGCCCCAAAACCAGGTGTGTCCCCCTTGGCCCTCAACAGGTGTAGGAAATTTTGTGCGCCCAATTCGAGGGCTTCGATGTCGGCGTCGCTTGCGCCTTTTTGTCGGGCATAGGTTTTGGCTGCGCCCGAAGGGCCGAGCAGCGGGTTTTTCACATCGCAGATTACCTCAAAAACGGCCTTGGTGTAAGGCAGTTCGGAAGGGGCTGCCACGGTTTGGATCTTGCCCAAATTCCCGCCGTTGGGCGATACTGGCTGTCCGCTTGCATCCAAAAAAAGCCAACCCAAGGCTGCTGCCATGCCTGTGCCGAGATCGTTGGTGGCCGACCCGCCCAGCCCGAGCACGATGCGTTTCGCGCCCTGTTGCAAGGCATCCGCTATCATTTCGCCAACGCCATACGTGCTGGTTTTCTGTGGGTTGCGTTCAGCAGTGGACAGAAGTTGCAGGCCCGCGGCCTGGGCCATTTCAATAAAAGCAAGTTGCCCGTCGAGGCTCAGGCCATATTTCGCGCTGGTTTTTCTTCCCAACGGACCCTGTACTTCCAGTGTTTTTTCTTGCTGTCCGAGGTGTATGCGGAGCACCTCCGACATGCCTTCCCCGCCGTCGGAAAGTGGAAAAACACGGGTCTCGAAACCTGGGTCGGCGCGCAGGAGTCCGCGCTCCACAGCCTGGCAAACGGACATGGAATCGAGCGCATCCTTGAAGCTATCGCAGGCGATGAGTATGTTCATGTGTTACGGAGCGATGATTTGCGGACAATCAATTCTGTTTTCAGGGTGTGGGTCTGGACGTTTTTGGGCAGGTCGCTTTCTTCGGCCCGGATGAGTTCTAGCAGGCATTGAACCGCCAATTTGCCCATTTCCATGCCGGGTTGGCGCACGCTGCTCAGGGGCGGTTCTATGACAGAAGCCATAGTAGAATCGCTGAAACCCACTAGGCCAAAATCCTCAGGGATCCGGCGGTTTTGGCTCTTCAGGTATTGGTGTACACCAATCAGCACCTCGTCTGAAATGGCAAAAACGGCGTCTGGCCGGAGCGGATGCCCCAGGATCTTTTCCCCAAGCGCCCTACCCTCTTCCAGGGAAAAGTCCTCGGCTTTGAAGATCAGGCTGCTTTCCACGGGTAGGCCGTGTTTGCGCAAGGCATCCAAATAGCCCGACATCCGGGCCTGGGAATGGTGCAGGGCCTCATTGCCGTTGATGTGTACAATGCGCTTGTAGCCTTGCTCGATGAGGTGTTCGACGGCTGAAAAAGCGCCTTCGTAATCATCCACCACCACCTGGTCGGCAGTAATGGAATCGGTGCTTTTGTCTAGCATGACCAGCGGGATGGCGGCATTCAAAACCTGTTCGATGTGGGCAAAGTTGCGGGTCTGGTTCGAAAAGCAAATGATCAAGCCATCGACCTTTCCGCCCATGAAATCATTGACGATGCGCAATTCCCGGTCATATTTCTGGTTCGACTCGCAGATGAGCACATTGTACCCATACCGTTCGGCCTCTTCCAGGATTCCGGAAATGATGGTCGAGAACATGAAATGCACCACTTTGGGGATCACCACGCCCAGGGTTTGGGAGCGGTGGTTTTTGAGGTTCAGCGCGATTGGGTTGGGCTGGTAATTCAACTCGTCGGCAAGCTGCCGCACCTTCAGGCGCATTTCTGCACTGATGTCTGGCTTGTCCTTCAAGGCCCTGGAGATGGTGGCGACCGAAGTGTTCAATCGTTGCGCCATGTCTTTGAGGGTGGCTGGGCGATGTTTCATATCCTTTCGATTTGCCCACAAGTTTCTACAAACTTTGGGATTTAGGAGGCCGTCCACACTTTTTTTGGGAAAATGAAAAAAAGTTTTTTTCCGTAATCGATAACGTTATCGATTACGGAACGCGCTTGATTTTCAGGTACTTGACAGGATTAATTTTATAATTACGTTTGCCCGAGAATGGCAAATGCGGCATTTTATGAATCGCTTTTATTTGCTTGCCAAATTTAATTTCTAAATTAAAATCACCGTATGAAGGTAACAATTACATCTCGGACAATTCCGGCCATCTTTGCCCTCCTGCTTTGGGGCGTGTTGGCCCATGCCCAGTCCGTTTTGACGGGCAGTATCAAAGACGAAAAAGGCGAGCCGGCCATTGGCGCGACGGTAGCCCTAAAAGGCCTGAACACCGGTGCCATCAGCGACCTGGTCGGCAACTACCGTTTTCAAACCAGTGCCACCGGGGAGGCGCAACTCATGGTCAGTTTTTCGGGGTACAAGACCATTACCAAAAGCATTTCCCTTACCGGTGGGGCGCAGACGGTAGATTTCATATTGGTTGAGGATATCTTCAACCTGGAACAAATCGTCGTGACGGGCACCAATACCGCCCGGACCCAAAAGGAGATGACGGGGTCGCTTTCCCAAATTTCCGCCAAACAAATTCAGGCGATTTCCCCCAACTCCATGGCCGATATTTTGCGGACCATCCCCGGCATCCATGCCGAAGGCGGCGGCGGTGATGTGGCGGCCAATATCATGGTGCGCGGGATGCCATCTGGCGGCCAATACAAGTACACGCCCATCGAAGAAGACGGGATGCCGGTACAGGCTACCGGATACTTGACCTCCTCGGCGCAGGATGTGTTTTTCCGGGCCGATATGGGCGTTGCAAACCTGGAATTCGCCCGGGGCGGCTCCTCTACCCTATTCGGGATGGGTTCGCCACTCGGCGTCTTGAACTACATCTCCAAAAAAGGGGGCGGCGACGACGAAACCATGGTCAAGTTGACCGGAGGCCAATATAGCCTTGCAAGGGTTGATTTTAACACCGGTGGCTCTTCTGGCGAAAAATGGCAGTATAACTTTAGCGGTTTTGCACGATACGATGAAGGCCCGGTCCCAACCGGCGCTGCTTCCCGTGGCTACCAACTTCGGGGCAACGTTACCCGCAAGATTGAAAATGGCTACATCCGCTTTTACTTCCGCAGCCTCAACGACAACGCGCAGTTTTACCTGCCGTTCCCACACGTCAAAAACACCACCGACGCCGCAACCGGCAACGATGGCAAAGAGATAGGCACCTTGTATTCGCCTCAAATGGGCGTTTTTGCATTGGTCAACCCCCTCGGCACGGTACAGGGCAATCTGGGCGACGGCGTAACCGCCAACGGCAACTCCGCGATGGTAGAGTTTTCAAAAAGCTTTGGGGCCTGGACTGTCAAATCGAAAACCCGCCTGTCGCGCTTCGAGCACAATTTTGACTTTTGGGCTCCTGGCAAAACCTTTGAAATCGACGCTTATGCGAGGAGCAAGAGCCCGATTTTGCAGTCCTACACCTATACCTATGCCGACAACGGTCAGCCGCTCGCACTTTCGACCGGGGCAAATGGCGGCAAAACCTACGTGTCCGAAAATTCGATCACGCTGCGCAACCGCCCCTTGACCGATTATTCCACCGATCTGCGGCTCACACGCAGCATCCGCAAAGGCCGGACCGAGCACAACCTGACCATTGGCGGGTATGGCGCCATTACACGGCAGTTGCAAAACGAAGTGGGAACGGGCGTTCTGGTGGATTTGAGCAGCACGCCACGCCTAGTAGACCTAACCGTGGTGGATACCGCTGGTAAAACCACCAAAGTAACCCGTGGTGGCTTCCGCCAAAACGTGGCCGGACGCACCTACAACACTTTTGAGGCCGATCGTCTGGCTATTTATGCGGGCGACGAGATGGTTTTTGGGAAAATGCGCCTGGACTTGGGTTTGCGCTATGAAACCCAGATTGGCACCGTGACGGTAAGTGAAACCGCGGCTTACACCAACGCCGCCGCTACCAGCAGTGCCGATGCGAACTATCGTTGGCAGACCG
>JALHPW010000131.1 GCA_022842255.1 Saprospiraceae bacterium
GAGCGCACAAACCTTGAAAAACCGGCTTTGAGCACTTCCAGCAATTCAACCCAACAGGAAGCATCGGCGGTTTCTACGCAGCCGAAAGCCATCGGAACACAAAAGCGTGTGCCCGCCGCCAAACCTGCAACCACCTCGAAAAATGTTCCAGGTGTAAAAGCAAACCCCGTAAATCAGGCTCCAATTGCTTACACTTTTGAGCCTGCCCAAACCACTCAAACGATTGATTTACAACAACAAACGATTGGTAGTGCAGAAAAGGAAGCGACTGTTGGCCAAAACAAATCCGAGATAGATTATCTGCTGCTGCCTTCGGGCGAAGTAGGGTTCGTGATATCAGGCAACCCAAACAAGCATGACATTACCCCTCAAACGTTCAAATCTACCTCCCGCCGGAAAAAAGCGAAGCCCAAACTTTGCTACGACTTTGCAAGGCACCCCAGCGCATGGTTGGTGGACGTATATGCCGGGCCTTCCCTGGCCCAACGCTCTTTGACGAGCCGGCAGGACGATGAGCCTTACCTGAAACAACGCCTTGGCACCGAGCGTCGCAGTGTGGCCATGAATGCAGGGGTGCGGGCATCGCTGATGTTCAACAGCAATTTCCTGCTGCGCACGGGTGTAAATTTTGATCAGGTGACGGAAGTTTTTGAATTCATTGACCCGACAACCGTCATCTACCGTTTGGAATTTACGCCCGGCAACCCGGTACCAGATACCTTGGGTGTGGAATACGGTGAAAATTACCTGAAAACATACAACCGCTATGCCATGCTCGACGTCCCACTGCTGGTGGGCATGGAGATGCGTCGCGGCCGCTCTGGGTTTAGCATCAATGCTGGTATTTCGGCCAATGTGCTTTTCCAGAAACGCGGGGCCATCATTGACCCTGGTACGGACGAGCCAGCCCGGTTCGGGCCACTCCCCGATCCCGGCGATTTTACAGCGCCAGGGCCCAGGGTTGCATTGAGCCAGGAGGTTTTCCGTACCAATCTGGGCTTGAGCGCCACGGCCAGCATCCAATGGTATTGGCATGTTTCCACGCATTTCCGGGTATTTGCAGAACCTTCCTTCCGGCAGATACTCAAGCCGATAACGGTCAAAAACCATCCTGTAGAACAACGCTACAGCATTTTGGGACTTCGATTGGGCGCAACCAGGATTTTTTAACAAACAAGCCGGGCAGCGCAAATTCGCTAGAGTGGGTCTAGCACACAGTACAAAACACCAATTTAAACGAGTAGAAAAATGTTACGCATTAGAATTACATATTGGCCGGTGATGATGCTCCTTGTCCTAGTGGCTTGCCGCAAGGATGTGGAAGACTTTAAACCTTACGCGCCTTCAGCGGAAGCTTTGGGCAGTTTGTTGGCGGCACAAGTCCCCGATGCATCAAGGTATACCAGCTTCACATTCAGCAATTTAGCGACCGATAAAACATTGGAAACCGCCAGTGGCGCACGTATATTTTTGGTGGACACCGACGCACTTTTTGAAGATGCATCCACTGGACAGCCGGTATTGTGCAGCACCTGTTCGGACTTGAAAATTGAAATCACCGAGGTGTTGGACAAGCGGGACATCATTGCGCGAGGGCTGCACACCGTGGGGGATAGTGGAACCCTTTTTGAGAGCGGCGGCATGGTCAACGTGACCGTCAGTTGCAATGGTGAGAAATTGGCACTTTCACCCAGCAGGACCTTAAAAATCCAGCTCCCGAACAACAATACCCAAAGTGGTTTATTTGTGTTTGCCCAGGGCGCAAGTACCAGTGAGCAATGGTCCAACAGCAATCAAGAGGTTTATGAGGCAGAGTGGCCGGTGGCTGGTGGCAATACCCAAACCGGGTATGAATTGCTGGTAAAAAAACTCGGTTGGTCGGCCAGCGGCCGTTCGATTACCGACCCAACAACTTCGTATTGTATTGAACTCCCCCCCGGCTTTGCCGACCAAAATACCTTGGCCTACATTGTTTTTAAAAACCAGCAGGTGGTTGCACCCTTGCAATTTGACCTTGGCGACAACAGTTTCTGTTTCCCTAAGGCCCCCACCAGTTATCAGGTACAATTGATGGCGGTGAGCAAATTGGGGGAACAATATTGGCTCGGCAAAGCACAAACCGAGATTGGGAGTACCAGTGCTACTTACCCCTTAGGTCCGCAACAATTGACGGAAGACGCCGTGGTTAACTTCGTTAAAGGCCTTTAACCGTCAAAAAAATATCCGTGTTTAGTAAGATTCGTACAGAGCCGAGCCGGAAAAGTCCGTGCTCGGCTTTTTTATTTATTGCCCAGGGCCTGTATTCTTGGTATGACAAAAAGCACAAGGGTGAACAAAAACGCCAGTAAAAACTCCAAAAACAGGACGGTAAAAATACCGTGATGGTTGAAAGCAAAAGCAACTGTGATAAACAGCAGGTTGACTGCAATCAGCACCAGTGTGGCGCCAGTATGGCTAAGCCCAAACCCTAGCAATTGATGATGGATGTGTGTTTTGTCGGGTTTAAAGGGCGAACGGCCCCGAACGATTCGGCGCATAAAAACGGATAAGGTATCGTACAAGGGCAAAATGAGTACCGCGATAGCGATGGCTGGCGCTGCGCCCAATACGTAGGGATGGTCGGTGGGGAGTTTGTAGTTCGTTTCAATAAAGGCAATGGCCAGAATGGCGCACACCGTACCGAGGAGCAGAGAACCGGTGTCGCCCATAAAAATTTTTGCGGGTGTAAAATTGTACCGCAAGAACGCCAGTACCGCGCCCCCGAGGGAAAAGGCAACCACAGCCAGTGCTGGTGTATCGGCCAGGAAAAAATAGGAGCCAAAAATCATACAGCTCAGCAGCCCAATGCTTCCCGCCAATCCATTGATGCCGTCAATCAGGTTGAAGGCATTGATGATGCCGATAATGGCCAGGATGGATAGGCTATAACTGGCCCAGTCCGACAGCTCGTGAATGCCCCAAAAACCATAAAAATTAGTAACCCGGACGCCAGCTTTATAGGATAAAATGACAGCCACCAGCACTTGTCCGGCCAGTTTTTTCCAAGGTGAAATAGGCATCAAATCGTCGAAGATCCCTAGGATAAAAATCAGGATGAAGGCGGCTAGGATGTATTGCAGCAGGGCAAAACTGCCTACGGGGGTCCAAAGCACGATTCCACAGACGGTACCGCAAAAAATACCAATCCCGCCCAGGGAAGGGGTGGGTTCGTGGTGAGCGCTTCGGTCGTTTGGGAGGTCATAGATTCTTCGTTCTTTGGCGACCTTGATGATGATTGGGATGATGATCAGGGTCAGTATGAACGCGGTGAAAAAGCCAAGGAGAAGGGCGTTCATAGGCGCACAATGGGTTGATTCGGAACGATTACGCCTAGGGTACGATAGGTATGGAAGTATACGGGTTTAGGAAGAAAGCCTTTTGTAATGGCCCATTTTGCTGTATTTGTCGATACGTGCCACGATGCGTTCTTCTGGGTCTTGTCCGGCTACTTTGGCCAATTCTTCCTTGATATGTTGTTTCAGGGTTTCGGCCATTTTTTCCGGAGCATTGTGTCCGCCGCCCAAGGGTTCTTTCACGATGCCGTCGATGAGGCCGAAAGAAAGCATGTTGTCGGCGTCGAGTTTGAGCGCATCGGCGGCTTGTTCTTTAAAATCCCAGGAGTGCCAAAGGATGGAAGAGCAGGATTCGGGAGAAATCACCGAATACCAGGTGTATTCCAGCATGAACACCTTATCGCCCAAGCCGATGCCCAGTGCGCCACCGGAAGCGCCTTCACCGATGATATAACAAAGGATGGGCACCTTTAATTGTGCCATTTCGAAGAGGTTGCGCGCAATGGCTTCTGCTTGTCCGCGTTGCTCCGCCTCGATGCCGGGATAGGCGCCAGGCGTATCGATTAGGGTGATTACTGGGAAACCAAAACGTTCGGCCATTTTCATCAAGCGCAATGCTTTGCGGTAGCCTTCCGGGTTGGCCATGCCGAAATTGCGGTATTGCCGCATTTTGGTGTTCACCCCTTTTTGGTGTCCGATGATCACCACGGTTTGGCCATCCAGGTCGGCCAAACCACCTACGATGGCGTGGTCGTCGCCTGCATAACGGTCGCCATGCAGTTCGATAAACTTTTGGCAGATCGTGGTGACATAATACAGGGTATAGGGGCGTTCGGGGTGACGCGATAGCTGCACCTTTTGCCAGCCTGTGAGGTTGGAATATATTTCTTCGCGTTTGCTTTGGATTTTGCCTTCGAGCTCGCGTGTCATGGCGCTCACGTCGAGTTCGCCTTTTTCGCCGACCTCTTTGAGTTTCTCCAGTTGTTCGTAGAGAGCCTCCAGGGGCTTTTCAAAATCCATGAAAGTCATTGCCATAGCGCGGGTTTGCTTTTAACGGTCTTTAAAAGGGGGAGCAAAGATACATTCCGGGCCGTTGTTTTTCTCAGAAGACAAAAATCGAGGGCTGATTGAAAAATATTTCCCGAAAAGTTTGTTGCTCCGGACTTAGACATCCTATCTTTGCCCCGCTTTTGGAAAAAAGCACTGGATCGGTAGTTCAGTCGGTTAGAATGCCGCCCTGTCACGGCGGAGGTCGCGGGTTCGAGTCCCGTCCGGTCCGCAAGTAAAGCCTGCTCATTTGAGCGGGCTTTTTTGTTTTATCAAAAGTCTCTAGGCTCTCAGCAATGAGCGGCCTTTTTTGTTTTATCTCAGGTTAAAAACGTGACAAACACGCTGTTAGCCTTTTGTTGTTTGAAGTTTGGGTAGGGAAGTGGGTAGAATACCCCAAGTTCTTTTATCCAAAATTGCTGCATGGTGTTATTATTGCTGCCAAAATTGAAAAAGTAGGCACCCAACGCGTGCTTTCACAACAAATGCACGGCAATCCAACCAATCTTAAGCATCTGAAAGCCCAGTTTCCTTATTTCCTGCTCCTATTTGGGATGATGGCGATGGGGCCTAAGAGCCTGAGCGCCCAAGCAGAATTTCAGGGGAAAGATTTGGCCACCGTAGAAAAATATTTGCGCTCCTTTAAAAACGACAGTGCCATTGCGCTTACGGGCCAGTTGTTGGACGGATTAAAAAAACGCAATCAAGAAAATTCCCCTTTTGGTATTCGCGTACAGTTGGCCGAAGCTATTGCCTTTGAACACGACCAACGAGGTGAAGAAGCCATCAAAAAGCTAATTCAAGTCAAACAACTCAGTAGCGAACAACACCTTTGGGATGTGTGTGCAAAAGCATGCATAACGCTGGGATTATTGTATGAAAAAATCTCTTTGCCCAAAAGCAGTTTAGAACACCTACGGGATGCGCAGGAGTATATCCAACAATTTCAACTGGATACCATTTACCCGCAGTATACGCTACGGATGGCCTCCTGGCACAGATTTTTTGGACAAAGGGATTCTGCGCTATATTTTACCAAACAGACGATTCAAACCGCCTCAGAACAGCAACTGTATTTGGAAGAGGCAATAGGGCACATGTTGATGAACTTGCTCTTGCCAACCGAGGCTTTGGAAGAACGCTTGCAGCATAGCACGAAAGGATTGAGGCTTTATGAAAAAATAGAGGACTACACGGGTTGCAGTTTTATGTACAGTGCTATTTCCAGTATTCATTTTCAAAAAAACGATTTGCAGCAGGCCTTACTTTTCAACGACTCAGCGCTGATTTCTGCCAACCGGTCCATCGTTGAAGGCAATACTGAATTCCATACGCTAGGGTCAAATTATCAGTTTCGAGGGAAAATCTACAAATCTTTGGGGCAGTGGGATTCTGCCTGGTCGTACCTGCAAAAAGGGTATGAACTGGAATTGGCCTTAAAAGAAAAAAACATCAATGATAAGATTGTTGAGGTGGATGCTCGTTACAACAACGGGAAAAAACAACAACAGATAGAGGCCCAAAACCTAGAATTGGCACTGAAAAACAACCAGCTTTCCTATACCTTGATCATTTCTGTGCTGGTATCGCTGATCGCCCTTGGACTTTTTTGGGCACTCTATAAACAGCGGCAAGCCCGACGCGAACTTGCTACCCAAAATACCCTCATTCGGGAACAAGCGGAACAACTCCAGTCGCTGGATGCAGCCAAAACCCGGTTTTTTGCCAATGTCAGCCATGAGCTTCGCACCCCGCTCACGCTACTCACAGGTCCGATACAAACCTTGTTGACCGAAAACCAGTTGACCGAGAAACAAACGCTACTCCTCCAAATAGCCCAACGAAGCGGCAAACAACTGGGCCAACTTATCAACGAAATCCTTGACTTGCGCAAACTCGAAATGGGTAGAATGAACCTGTTGCTTGAACCCACCGAACTGCGCTCTTGGTTCCATAATTGCTTTTCCCAGTTCGAATCCTTAGCCGAGCAAAAACAACTTGATTATAAAATTATCCTGGATATTCCGGACAGGACAATGGCCGAGCTCGATCGGGAAAAATGCCGCCAGATTGTCTTCAACCTGCTTTCCAATGCCTTTAAATTTACTCCCCAAGGCGGTCACATCGAAGGGCGTGTAGCGTTTTTGGAGCATAAACTACATCTCCAAATTGCTAACTCCGGTTCAGGTATCCATCCCGAGGACTTACCGCATGTTTTTGACCGGTATTTTCAATCCAACCGCCCAGAAAAGCCTGTGGAAGGGGGCACCGGTATCGGCCTGGCACTATGCCGGGAGTATGTACAGTTGTTTGGCGGTCACATAAGTGCGGAAAGTAGGCCCGGTGCCGACACTATTTTTCGGGTAACATTCCCACTTGCCTTGTCGAACGAAGCAATAAAAGAATCTACCCATCAAGCAGAGCAGCACACCGAAAATGTATCGCACCCAAAAGTGGTGATTAAACCGTCCGATGGGACTAAAACCACAAAAGCTGTTGCTAAACAGGCCAACATCCTAGTCGTGGAAGATAATCCCGACCTGTGCGAATATATCTGTCTGATTTTGAAGGACAAGTACCACATACAGACAGCTGAAAATGGGTTGGAAGCATTGAAGTGTATGGGTTTGAAGTTGAAGGAAATGGGAGGGGCTTCAAGCCTGCAAACATATTGTCCTCCAACACCAATCACTCCCGATTTAATCCTTTCCGATCTCATGATGCCTGTGATGGATGGCTATCAACTGCTTGGACGACTGAAATCCGACGATTCGACCCGTCATATACCCATCGTAATGCTGACAGCACGCTCTGAGTTACAGGACAAACTCAAAGCGCTGCGGATTGGTGTGGATGATTACCTGACCAAGCCTTTTGATGACGAAGAATTGCTATTGCGCATCGAAAACCTGTTGAAAAACCAGGCCATGCGGCAACAAGAAACGGTTGTAGTTCCCGAACAGGAATCAACTCGCCCGTGGATGTCGCAATCAGATTGCCAATGGTTGGAAACATTCGAGACATACATCCAAAAACATCTTTCCAGCGACCAACTCAGCGTCACCGCACTTGCCCACAAATTCACCATGAGCGAATCCACCCTGCTGCGCCAGTTGAAACGGCTCACCGGGCTCTCCCCCCTGCAGTATTTGCAAGAAGTAAGGCTCAACGAGGCACGGCGATTACTGGAATCACGTTCCGGTTACACCATCGCACAAGTAGCCTCCAAGGTGGGTTATGACGATGCCCGCGCTTTCGCAAGAAGTTTTAAACAACGGTACAGCAAACTGCCCTCGGAACTAGTTGCGCCATGATTTTGCGCTTAGATCGGCCTTTTTAGTACCCTTTACTTTCTATTTGACGGATTTCGCGACTAACTTGACGGATTTGGCTTGTTAAGATACACCCACTTTTGTCCTGATGGCAAAGCGGCCCAGCTGCGGAGAGCTTTGCCATTAGATTCCTATTTTACAAAACAATTTCAACCTATCATCACTCAAAATCAAATTGATATGAAGCAATCAATTTTACGGTATCCCGTAGATGAAATAACGGTCAATACCCCAAGCAACCCCAAAGGAGTACCTGGGTTTACCATTTTGGGCGATGGGCTCAATGGGATTTGTCGAGCATTGACTGTCGGCTCGGGCAATATGGTCTATGCAGGTGGAGAATTCACTTTGGCGAACAATATCGAAGCTAACCGTATTGCCCGATGGAACGGAAGTCATTGGGCAGCCTTGGGAGAGGGCGTTGACGATGTTTGCAAGGCCATAGCGGTGAGTGCCCACGGACAGGTGTATGCTGCAGGTAAATTCATACATGCGGGTAATATCGAAGTAAACCATATTGCCAAATGGGACGGCCTGTCATGGGAATCGCTCGGCTCGGGGCTGCCCTCTGATTGTGATGCACTTGCCATTGACAGTCAAGGCAATGTATATGCAGGTGGCTATTTTACCAAAATTGGCGAGCTGCAAGTGAATTACGTAGCAAAGTGGAACCCTGTAGATAACACCTGGTCTGCGGTAGGCAGTGGTCTTTCAAGCGAATGCCAGGCCTTGGTTTTTGATGCAGATGGCATTTTATACGCCGGTGGAGCATTTGGTGTAAGCAAATGGAATAATGTTACAGCTGCCTGGGAATCCGTAGGCTCATTGGCAGGGTTAAAAGCCTGTTATGCATTAACCATTGGCAATTCTGGCACCGCCAAAACCATTTATGCCGCCGGTAATTTCGGCGTCAGCAAGTGGGATGGAACAACTTGGATACCCCTCGAATTAGGGTATGATAACAGGCATATTGACATCAACTGCTACGCACTTGCCCTGGATAACAAAAATAAGTTGTTTACGCTGGGGGAGTTCAGTAGCTTTCAGGCACCTCAAAGCCCTTATAATGGAATGGCTGTTCACGATGGTGCAAAATGGTCAGACCCTCCTGGAGGCCGCTTATTTGAATATGAGGACGGTGCAGCCAATGCAGGGAAAGGTTACGCGATCTGTGGTGATTCAAACGGGAATCTTTTTGTTGGCGGTGATTTTAAGTTGCCGGGGCATAACGTGGCCAAGTTTAGTTACACCAGGAGCTCCGATTACAAGGTTTTGCTGGATGCTGGTGTCTTAGATAAGGGGAGAGTACAAAACAATGATTTGGCCGAGACAGACGACAAGTGGAGCAGTCACTTCATTTACATTAAAAACCTTTCCCCCAAATCAGGATTGATCAAGGTGAGTAGAAGTGGGGTCGCCATTGGCAACATCCAATCGCCTAGCGATGCAGTATGGATAGTACCTGTAAGGACTGGGGAAACGCTCACCTTTTCTCTATCCGAAGGCAACGAAAAGGTGTCGCCGCCATACCTCGCGATTACGGACTGGTCTCAAAGGGCCAAGGTTTACAACACCGACATCGTTGCTCCGTATTCCAGCAGTAAAGCAGATTTCAAAAGCCTTCCTAGTCAGGTGGCAAGCGAGTCTTCCTTCGATATTTACAAAATACCGCCGGCGAGGATTGACCTGTCCAAGAACCAGGGCGGTGGAATCAGGCAGCAAATATTTAAGGGTTTAAATGATGGTGATACCAACTATAACCTGGTGGAGGATTATGCACTCAAACCACACTTTGATTTAACCATCTCAAAAGAAAGCAAAGGCAGCCAAAAAACCAGTTCGGTATATGGCGCTCAAAACTTTAAAAAATCCCTTGCTGCCAATATTGAAGTCGGTGTGTCAACACCAAATATTGGGATAGAGGCCAAGTATGGATTTAGTGTAGCAACTGAATCAGCTATTGCTAACGAAGAGGTGTTTTCCCTGTCAAGTGTTGAAGGCACCGAATATTCGATTGATTTGGTAAACGACCAGATTGAGCTTACTGACGATTTTGTAAAGGAGGTGCTTGGTTTGCCAGTCCCCAAATCCAATTACGCTACCATTGAAGAGGCAAAAGTGGATCCTGGTTGGGCAAGTTATCGGAACACGTTCCTTGAAAAATGGGGAACGCACTATCCTACCCAGGTTATTTATGGCGGTTA
>JALHPW010000132.1 GCA_022842255.1 Saprospiraceae bacterium
ACCCCGCCGGGTGTAACCCCCAGCAAATCAATGCTTTCTTGTAAAAGGACAGACTCGTGGTACCCCATTTTTTAACTATGAACTATGAACTATGAACCATGAACTTTCGAGAAGCGACTGAACGAATCAATTTGATTGTGATTCGCAAATCGTTCATCGTTCATCGTTTATAACTCATCGTTATCCCCGCCCATCACGTCGTTTGCCAAATCGGCAAATTCATTCGGATCAAAAGCGGCTGTGGAAGCATACTGCTCTGGCGACCAGATTTCAATCTTGCCGTTCATGGCAAGCAGTACGGCGTCCTTGGTGATACCCGCATAGTCCATCAAAGGCTTCTGCAACAGGATTCTATCCGCGCTATCAGTGGTAAGTGGGTAAGCTCCGTAGTGAAAGGAGCGTACAAAAGCGCGGTTCCGGTCATTGAAACTATTGAGACGGCTCAACTTGGCAGCGATGCCGTCCCAGACCGGTTTGGGGTAAAGTGTGAGACACTTCTCAAACCCCCGGTTTACTACAAATTCATAAGCCGCACCCTCGCCATTGGACCCGGCCGTTAAGGCGGGTAACTGACGGAGCAGCGCGGTTGGTAAGCGCAAACGACCCTTGTCGTCAAGGGCCACCGGGTATTCACCGATGAGTTGCATTGTAGTGTGGGACTGTAACTCCTGCTAAGTGTGAGCCGGGACAAATGTGGGATCGGTCACCATTTCACAGGGACAAAAGTAAAGGCAGTTTCCATAATTTCCCACAAATCGCCACTTTTTACTCATTTTTTTGTAAAATATTTTTTTATAATAGCATAATAGATTGTTTATCAATTATTTATGACAATTTTTTTTTCGATGATTTTCTCTAGCAACTTCCTTCAATACTCCTCAATTGGTAAAAAAAGACTCAAATACCTCCAAAAATTGATTTAACACAGCACCCAAAATAGATATTCAAATCAACTTCAGGCAAAAATAGCAACAAAAACAACCACCCGTGGTAAAAAGTGGAGAAGGCTATCAAGGTCCAGCACCCTCGTGGGAAAAAGTGGCGGCCACCAAACATGGCAAAGTTTTTGATTTGACGGGTATCTTACAAATTCGGTAATTTGTGGCCAAATTTCCATTGAAAACCAAGCGACATGACCCAATCAGGCCGCTTGCTCAAAACATCGATCACACTATGAGAAACTTGATTCTTTGCCTCTGGATGGCAATGCCGCTCTGCGCGCCAGCCCAAACACCCCACCCATGGGAACTTGGTGCCGGGGCAGGAATAAGCACCCATTCCGGCGAAACCAATATCCTGGCTTTCGGACAGCCCGTTTTGGGGCTCAACCCTGCCCTTGGACTGCATTTTCGCAAAAACATCAGCAACCATTTCGCAGCGCGGGTCAACCTTTTATTCACTCGACTTTCGGGCGACGACCACCAGTACAATTCACCCGCCTGGCGGCAAATCCGCGGTATTTCCTTCAGCGCTCCACTTTTCGAAGTCGCCGCCATGGGGGAAGTCTACCCCTTCGGACTGTACCAACAACGCGGTGGCAACGCCACCGGCCTGAGCAAAAGACGCAAAACCATTGCCCCCTTTTTGGCAATTGGAATAGGCGGCACCTTCGCCCAACCTCAAGTAGCATGGAACGACGATGCCCCAAACGAGTTCATTGACCCTGTACGGGCCCAAATTGACAAAGACCACCCACAAAAGCCCGATTTCAGTATTCCCATGGGCCTGGGCATCCGATTTCGAACCAACGACCGAATTACCCTAGGGCTCGAGGCTTTCGCATCCCCTACCCTGAACGACTACCTGGATGGAATCAGTTTGGCTGGCAATCCGAGCAAAAACGATTGGTTTTGTACCATCCAGGCCACTGCAAGTTTTGCTTTTGGCAATGGCCCAAAACCATCCAAAGGCCCATATCGGCGCCCCAGCGACTCTGAAGACCGATTGCCCTCCGCCGATTTGGATGGGGATGATGTTACCGACGAAAAAGACGAATGCCCCGAAATTCCCGGTCTTCGAACGCTGAAAGGTTGTCCGGATACTGACCGGGATGGCATTGCGGACAAAAACGACAGCTGCCCAGAGGTAGCAGGGCTCCCAACGCTCAATGGTTGCCCAGATGCCGATGGGGATGGAATTACCGACCTGGAGGATAATTGCCCGGAAGTAAAAGGCGTAGCAGCCTATCGTGGATGCCCGGCTATTGACCGCGATAAAGACGGGGTGGCCGATGCCGAAGACCTGTGTCCGGACATGAGCGGCCAGCTTCGCTGGAAAGGTTGCCCGGATTCGGATATGGATGGCATTCCAGACAACAAAGATGCCTGCCCAGGGATTGCTGGCCCTGACGAACTGAAGGGATGCCCAGACACGGATGAAGACGGCATCGCAGACAAGGACGACGAATGCCCAACCATTTCAGGGGTAGCCGCCAAAAAAGGTTGTCCCGAAGCGCTCCCACCTGCGCCAGGCGTACCTTACAAAGCCGTCTACTTCGGCTCTACCTTGCAGGATTGGTACACTACTTCTGTGACCACCCTCAACGAGGTGGTTCTTATTTTGAATGCTGACCCAGCGCTTTTTGCCCGCTTGGAAGGCCATACCGACAATACCGGAAAAGAACCCGCCAACGACCTCCTGGCAGAAACCCGTGCCAAAAGGTGCCTTGACTACCTGGTGTCAAAAGGAATAGACCAAAAAAGACTCAACTACCTAGGGTTTGGCTCACATCGGCCCGCCGTTCCCAATGATACCCGTTCCAACCGCCAGCTCAACCGACGGGTGGAAATTCATTTTTATAGAAAGCAATGAAAATGTGTGATTAAATGTGGTCAATGGGTTTTAATGTGTTTAATGTGAATTTGAGCCCACATTGACCACATTAAAACCCATTGACTACATTTAATCACATTGACCACATTCACCAAATTGACCACATTAAAACAAATTGACCACATTCACCCATGGATTTCGGCAAGCTCCATTCAGTTGACAGTGTAGATTTTAGTTTGCCGGCCGAGCCGCCGCAAAACGCGGGAATATTGGCTCCTCTCCCAAAAGCTACCCGGCAAACGCTGTACATCGGCCCAACCGGATACAACATGAAGCCCTGGGTGGGCAAGTGGTATCCTCCCGGCGCAAAGGAATCTGACTTCCTGCGGCATTATGCGGCGCAATTCAACACCATCGAATTCAATACGACGCATTACCGGATGCCCGACCCATCCAGCGTTCGGCGATGGCGGGACGTTGTACCCGTCGATTTTCGGTTTTGCCCCAAAGTGCCGCAGAGTATCAGTCATGCCCGAGATTTGGGCTTGAATGGTCGGGAACCACAGATTTTTTGCGAAGCGTTGGCGGATTTTGGCGAGTCCTTGGGCTGTAGTTTTTTACAGTTGCCACCCCATTTTGGGCCCCGTGATTTGCGGATATTGGCGCTATTCCTGGAAAAAATAGCCCCTTTAACCCCTCTTTCTGTTGAAGTCCGCCACCCTTTGTTTTTTCAGGACAAGCCGGAAGCTGAAGCCTTTTGGCAACTATTGGCCCAACACGAAGTAGCTGCCGTAATCACTGATGTGGCAGGCAGGAGGGATGTTTGCCACATGCGCTTAACCAATGTCCGGACGCTCATCCGTTTTGTTGGCAATGGACTGCATCCCAGCGATTTTACGCGGGTGGAAGCATGGGCTGGGCGGCTGAAAAATTGGTTCGACAATGGATTGCAAGAAGCCTACTTTTTTACACACGAGCCTGACAACCTGCTTGCTCCGGAGCTTACCGCTCACTGTGCAGAGACCTTTGGGCGCATGATCCCTGGTATTGGTTTACGTGGACCCAAGCCCGTATCAGGCCAACAAGGAACGCTTTTTTAGCCAGGTGTTTTGCTTTTTTAGAACTTTGCACCTACTCAATTCAATTATCCACAAATGGCAAAATACTCATTGATTGTACTCACACTGCTTGCGTTCCTTGCTTGCAAGGAAAAACCCGCAGCGCCAGCCACCGCTCAAAACCCGCCTAATTTTCAAAAATCTGACCTGCAAAAACTCCGCTGGATAGAGGGCAACTGGAAAAGCGAGGTGTCCGGACCCGGCTTTTATCAAATCTACCACTTTCCCAGCGACAGCACCTTGGAAATCGTATCTTATCAATTTGATGGGAAAGACAGCACGGCTACCTCCATTTCTACCGTTTATTTGAAAAACGGGCACCTCTATTTCGGCCCCAACGGCGAATGGGTAAATGTCTCGCTAGATGAAACATCATGCCTATTCAACCCCATCCGGGAAGGTTGGCATACCATTTCATGGACAAAAAACAGTTATGACGAATGGACAGCCGTGCATAAAAAGCCCGAATTCGTGCGTACGATAAAAATGAAACGACAGCCACCCTTGGCAGAGTTGTTGAAGCAATAACTCGCGGCAGGTCTTTTAAACCACAAAAGGCACAAAAGGACACAACAGAAATTCATCTTTTGTGCTCTTTTGTGCCTTTTGTGATTCAATAAAAACGCAAAAGGAACAAAAGGACACAAGAGAAATTCATCTTTTGTGCTCTTTTGTTCCTTTTGTGGTTCAATAAAAACCGCAAGCAAGAAAACTATGCGCGCGGCTCTTTACCCAACTTCTTCACGTTCTTACCCATACCAGCTTCGCGCCAGATGGCTTTTTTAGACTTCTTGGCCGCTTTGGTTTTCTCAGCTAAAGCTACGGCATTGGTAGCGCTGACGGTACCGCCGCTCACACAAAGTTCCGTGAATTGTACTTTTTCGGTAGTACCTGGCTTGATTACTTCGCCGTCTTGCTTCACCACGGATGTTTCCATGATGTGCTTTACCTGTACCGCCGAAAGCTCAGGGTAGTAGGAGCGGATCATGGCAGCTACGCCGGCAGCCGCTGGGCTGGCCATCGAAGTACCGCTGGCTGGGCCGTATTTGCCGTCAGGAACAGTGGACTGAAGCTGTACACCAGGAGAAAAAAGGTCTACGTTCTTTTTACCGTAGTTGGAGAAATTGGCTACGCGCTTTTCGCCTGATTTCCAGTTGAGTGCGCCGATTTCCATCCAGGTAGAAATGCGTTTTTCTTTGCCAAAAAGACCTTTTTTGATGGGCTTCTGAAGCTCATCGTTCGGGAAGTTGCCTTCTTTGTCGTTGTTGGCAGCGCTATTGCCGGCTGCATGTACTAGCAACACATCATGCTCAGCAGCATAGCGCATGGCTTGGTCCACATACCATTTTTGTGGGCTGTAACCTTTACCAAACGACATGTTGATGACGCTGGCGCCATTGTCAACCGCATAATAAATAGCGTTGGCTACGTCTTTATCGCGTTCGTCGCCATCTGGCACACAACGCACCGTCATGATGCGCACGTTATCTGCCACCCCTTTGATACCGATGTTGTTGTTGCGATTGGCAGCAATGATACCGGCTACGTGGGTACCGTGGAAAGCATCAGGGCCTTCGTATTCGTTGGTGCCGTAGAAACGGTTGGTGAGGTCGTTCGGGTCGTCGCCCACCATTTTGCGCACATTGCAGTCAGGGTTGAGTTGGTACTCTACCTGGTTGTAGAAGAACTCGGCCGCTTCTTTTTTAGCGTCTTCGAGGTCTTGGCGGGAACTGAGTCCATTGGCCATTACCTTTTTGATAAGATCGACCGAACCTTTCAATTCTTCGTTTCCAGCCACATCAATGGCCGCCACATTTGCTTCGTTGAATTCTTTTCCAGCAAGTGCTTTTTCCACCACATTGAAGGCATCTTCGATGGGCTTGATTTGCTTGGTAGCGTTTTCCATGCCGCTGATGGCCTGGGCGCGTTGTGGTTCAAAATCTTCCTTGACTTTAAGCCAGTATTTGTACTCCTCTGCAGCATCGCCATGCAGGTTTTTAGGGTCGGTGCCCTCAAAACGTTTTTTCAGGCGAGCGTATTCGCGGGTAAGCTCCAGGGTTTCATGGTTGACATTGCCACCAGGGCCAGCGAGGAAGTTCCAGCCGTGGATATCGTCCACATAACCATTGTTGTCATCGTCTTTGCCGTTCCCTGGGATTTCCCCTGGGTTGACCCACATTACGTCCTTGAGGTCTTCGTGATCCACTTCAACACCGGAGTCGAGTACGGCCACAATTACAGTTTGGCTTTTTTTGCCTTTGTTTTTTAGCATTTTAAGCGCCTCATCACCACCAGTACCATTCACTTTATCCACAGTAGGATCGAGGTTGAACCAGTTTTCGGGAGCTTTGCTTTGCGCCGACAGGAGCAGGCCAGGGAGGCAGGCGAGGACGACGAGAAGACTTTTTTTGAACATCATGTCAGTGAAAAATTTGTAATGAAAAATCTTTTTGAGAAATGAAATAACACCCAAGACAGAAGGTGCCAGGTATTTGTAACGACAAAAGTAGTGCGTTGTGCGTGGAGACGGCGAAGTTTAGACAAAAACGCAGCGAAAGGGGGCGTATGCAATATGTTTGCCGTTGGGCAGTAACTCTGACGCATTCGCGGCAAACGCAGTATTCTGGCATTTACTTTGCGCGTTCAATTGCATCTTTTCATCTTATCAACCAATTTGTTATCACAATGAACTACCGATTTTCAGCTCTGGCCATCGGAGCATTTCTCGCCTTTAATCCACTCCAATCGAACGCCCAAGGTTTTGGGGTTACGGTTGATGATGCACAGGCAGCATCCAACCAAATTGTTTGCGTGCCGGTCCGAGCCATCGGCTTTAACGACATCTCCAGCTACCAGTATTCGCTCAAATGGGACACGCAAGTGCTCAGTTTTCACCACACGCAACAGTTCAACTTGCCCGATTTGACTGCTTCGTACTTCAACGAGATTACCCCAGGCACTATTTTGGCTGGCTGGTCGTCTCCCACTGGTGAAGGCGTAACCAAAGTTGATGGAACAACCTTGTACGAGGTTTGTTTTACGGCCATTGGTGCGGTTGGAAGCGGCACGGAGCTTGTGCCCGGTGGAGACGGCTTCCCGCCAGGATCTGGCTCTGCTGAAGCCCACAACGACAACTTTGAGAACATTTACAATCCAGGGTCAAACACCCCGGGCTTTGTCGAAATCACGGCTCAGGCAGGCACCTCAGGCACCTCCTCTGCGCTGCAAAACACCGAGAATGCCTTCCAGCTCTCTCCCAACCCAACTACCTCCTCTGCACGAGTAATCTTCAAAGCTATCAAAGCGGAAAACGCGGTTTTATTGGTAACAGACGCGCAAGGAAAGGCCGTTATGGAACAAAAAATCAGCGTGCGCCTAGGCGATAACGCTTTTGAAATTCCTGCTTCGGCATTGAATGTCAAAGGAATGTACCAGATTTCATTGAAAACCGAGCAAGGGGTTACTTCGCAGATGTTGAGTGTGCAGTAACTGTACCGGCGGCTTTAGCCGCAGGAATGTCGCGAGCGAGAAAACTTGGTCCAGTTCACTGCATTCCTGCGGCTAAAGCCGCCGGTACATTAAAACCACCCCGTCTTCTTTCGGGTAGTTTTCCGTGCCCCGCCCAGGCCAAACACCCCCAGCAGACCGCGGGTAAGTTCCCGCGCCACCGTACGGCCAATCTGACGGGCCAGTGGGTCTTTGGCGATGGTTTCAATCATGCTGGGTTCTTCTTTTTCCTGACGGGCCTGCGCAACTTCTTGTTGCTGAGTGGCTTGCATTTCCTGCACTTCCGCAATTTTACCATTGAGGATTTCGTAGGCGCTTTCCCGGTCCACTTCCTGATTGTATTTCCGGGCCAGGGCTGAACGCCCGATGATGTTGTCGATTTCAGTAGGCGTCAGGATGTCCATCCGGCTCTCGGGCGGGCGCATGAGCGTGTGCGCGAGGGGCGTTGGGATACCCTTTTCGTTGAGCACACTTATGATGGCTTCACCGATACCAAGATTGGTGAGCAGGTCTTCGGTTTCGTAAAATTCCGTGATGGGATAGTTTTCGGCGGCCATTTTGATGGCTTTGCGGTCCTTCGCCGTAAACGCGCGGAGCGAGTGCTGCAATTTCAAACCCAGCTGAGCCAGGATACTTTCTGGGATGTCCACCGGGTTTTGGGTAATAAAGTAAATACCCACGCCTTTGGAACGAATCAGTTTGATGATGGCTTCCATTTGTTGCATCAAGGCCGGGCTGGCTTCCTGAAAAACAAGGTGGGCCTCATCAATGAAGATACAAAGTTCGGGTTGCTCCACATCGCCTTTTTCGGGAAATGAGGCATAAATCTCCGCCAGCATCTGCAGCATGAAGGTACTGAACAACTTAGGCCGGTCTTGAATATCCGTGAGACGCACGATGCTGATGACCCCGCGACCGTTCTCATCGATGCGGGCTAGGTCGTGCACATCGAAAGAAACCTCTCCGAAGAACGTTTCCGCACCTTGCTGTTCCAGCTCCACCACTTTGCGCAGGATGGTTCCGGCGGTGGCGCTGCTGAATTGTCCGAACTCAGCTTCGATTTCGGCTTTGCCTTCATTGCCGAGGTATTGCAGTACTTTTTTGAAATCCCGCAAGTCGAGCAGCGGGAGGTTGCGGTCGTCGCAGTATTTGAACACCACGGCCACTACCCCACCCTGGGTGTCGTTCAATCCCAGGATTCGGGAAAACAACACAGGGCCGAACTCACTAATGGTAGCCCGGAGTCGCGCGCCCTTTTCTCCGGAAAGGGTCAGAAACTCTACAGAATTGCCCGTCCCATGCCAGGAGATGCCAATTTTCCCGGCGCGTTCGGTAATTTTTGGATTGTCCGTACCAGGCATGGCAATCCCGCTGAGGTCGCCTTTGATATCCATGAGCAGACAGGGCACCCCATTCGCGGCGAGTTGTTCTGCAATGACTTGTAAGCTTTTGGTTTTACCCGTACCCGTTGCCCCTGCAATGAGGCCGTGGCGGTTCATGGTGCGGAGGGGAACCTTAATTTGTAAGCCCGGAATGGCTTCTGCATCCAGCATTGCACCGCCAAGCACGATATTCGCACCGGAAAAAGTGTAGCCCGATTGGATGGCCGCGACGAAGGAATCTTTTTTTGACACGAGGATTTGGAAGTATGATGTATGAACTAAGATGTATGAACCATGAACGGTTTTGAAATGCCGTTGTTTGTGGCCCAAAAGTAGCCATCCAGGAATTTTTTTCGAGAAAAATTAGGTTTGCCCTGCTACCCGACAAATTTGACCTCCATTTTTGCGCATCGCTGGCAGCTCATACATCATACATCACAGATAAATGACCCACCGTATCAGAGTAGCAGGCCTGGTCCGCAAGGACGACGATTTTTTATTGATTCAACAAGAGGACCGCTCCGGCAAACTTCACTGGAGTCTGCCTGGCGGGCGGCTCGAAGCCTCTGATGCCGATATGTTTCGGGGCGTTGAACGGGAGGTATTGGAGGAGACCGGGCTTAGGGTCCAGGCTGGCCGACTTTTGTTTTTAAGCGAATACAGTGGTCACGATATGTTTGCGCTCACCCTTATTTTCGAGTGCCACTTGGTGGAGGGGGAAGACCCCAACAATATTCACCTGAACAACACCATGGAAGACGACAACATCCATGATGTGGCCTGGTGGCATGTTTCGCAGATTCAAACAGCTGATTCTGGCATGAGTCGCACTTTGGGCAATTTGGAATTTTGGCAAGCTTTGGAAACTGCAGAATCGGTGGTGCATTTGGGAAGACATGATGAAGGGGGGTAAAAGGTTTATGGGGTTTATCAGGTTTATGGGGTTTATGGGGTTTATTGATTCCATAAGTGCCCTAAACCTTGCCAACTTTGAGTAATTTTGCGGCTCAATTTCAAGCATGATTGACGCACCTAATCCTTCCAAGACCTTCTATCCGGCAATATCGGCCATCCGCGCTTCCGGGAAATCCACATCTTTCCAAATACAAGGTAAAACCGATAAAAATGTGG
>JALHPW010000133.1:0-7941 GCA_022842255.1 Saprospiraceae bacterium
GGCAAAAAAGTAGCTGATTACTACCAACTCGTGCGACTTGACCCCTCTTATCAGGTTTTTTTTGGACAAAACGATTTAGTGGAAATTCCTGCTCAGATGCCCGAATTGGAAAGGCTTTTTGAGCAAATCGAGCCCGGAAGCGCTGCAAACCTGCGCAAGTTTTTGGCAGAAGCCGAATACAAATACCGGGTGGGGATGGGCGAATTTGTGCACAAACCCAGCCACAGCCTTTGGGAATTTGCAGACATGCGGGTGCTTTCGAGCCTCCTGCGCCTGCAGATGTTCACGCCCATGTCGCGCCATGTCCGGCAACTTTTCAAAAACGAAAAGTTGATTCAACTGCTCGAATTCCCGGTGTTATTTCTGGGCGCAACCCCACAAAACACCCCTGCGCTTTACAGCCTGATGAACTATGCCGATATGGCACTGGGCACCTGGTACCCCATGGGTGGGATGTTTAAAATTGTGGAGGCAATGGCCGACCTCGCTCGCGAATTGGGTGTGGAAATCAAACTGAATCAAGAAGTTGCGCAAATCCAGACCACGAATGGCAAGGCGGTTTCGCTCCTCACCACCGATGGTAGCCGATACACGGCCGATGCTTTTGTAGGCAGCGCCGATTACCACCACATCGAGACGAAACTGCTCGACGCCAGCCAACGCAACTATTCCGACCACTATTGGGACAAGCGTGTGATGGCGCCCTCCAGTTTGCTGTGGTATGTGGGCATAAACAAACGCCTGGAAGGCCTTAAGCACCACAACCTGTTTTTTGACGAAGACTTTGGCCTGCACTCGGAGGAGATTTATACCACACCCCAATGGCCTACACGTCCGCTGTTTTATGCAAGTGTGCCCTCGGTTACTGACCCCAGCGTGGCACCGGCCGGATGTGAGAACCTGTTTTTGTTGATTCCAGTGGCACCAGGCCTGGAAGACAGCCCTGAAATCCGGGAGCGATATTTTAACGTAGTTATGGAACGGCTCGAACGGCACACCAGCCAAAGTATCCGCCCACATATCGTCTACCAGCGCTCGTATGCCCATGCCGATTTTGTGCAAGACTACCACGCCTTCCGCGGCAATGCCTATGGCCTGGCGAATACCCTTTTGCAAACGGCTTTTTTGAAACCAAAAATGAAAAACCGTCAGCTTTCAAATCTTTGGTATACCGGACAATTGACCACCCCAGGTCCCGGCGTGCCCCCTTCGCTCATCAGTGGACAGGTGGTTGCGAAGGAAGTAAAAAAATGGGCAACCGCTAATCAATAAACCTGCTTTAGTATGAACCATCTTCAGCTTTTCAATCGCACTTGCGCTGAGTGTAGTAGCCTGATTACCAGGAGATACAGCACTTCGTTTTCCTTAGGAATCAAGTTGTTCCACCCTCGTTTCCGCGGACCGATTTATGGTATCTATGGCTTTGTTCGCTTTGCCGATGAGATTGTGGATACATTCCATGATTATCCCAAAGCCGAGCTTTTTGAGCGCTTTCGTCAGGATACTTGGCGTGCGATTGAGGAAGGCATCAGCCTTAACCCCGTCTTGCACTCCTTTCAACACGTGGTGCGGAAATACGGGATTCAGCGGGATTTGATTGAAGCTTTCCTCGACAGTATGGAGATGGATTTGACCGAGTCTACCTACGACCCGGAAGGATACAATGAATACATCTATGGCTCGGCGGAAGTGGTAGGTTTGATGTGCCTGCGTGTTTTTTGTGAAGGAAACGATGTGCAATATGAAAGCCTTAAAGCTTCCGCTCGAAGACTGGGCGCGGCTTTTCAGAAAATAAACTTCCTGCGCGACATAAAAAGCGACCACGAAGAGCGCGGTCGGGTGTATTTCCCGGGGGTCGATTTTACCCGCTTTACCCAGGAGGACAAATGGCAAATCGAGGCTGATATCAAGCAGGATTTTGATGCGGCTTTGGAGGGGATTCGGCAATTGCCCAAAGGAGCCCGATTAGGCGTGTACCTCGCCTATAAATATTACACCCATCTTTTCCTCAAAATCAAGAGTGCTCCCCCACAACGGGTGGCCCAAGAGCGTTTCAGACTGTCGAGCAAGCGGAAAGTGTATTTGCTCTGTAGCTCGGCTTTGCGGCATCAATTGGGTGTTTTATAAGCATCACGTCCTTGTTTTTTTGAACTATGAACCATACCTTTGGATGCGACGCTCCAAGGGTATGGTTCGTTTTGGGGCATACTTTGTTGGAGCTGAACCAAACTGAAAACCATTTGCAAATTACCTTATAAGTGAATACCTTTGTAAAACCTTTTGAACTTGAACTATGAATAACAGTGTCATTGAGCGTATACGTGCTCGCACCGAACCGGAAACCCGGCTATATGTCCAAAAAAACCTTGACATCTCTTGTCGGGTCAACGAACTCCTGCAACAAAAAGGCTGGACGCAAAAAGACCTTGCGAAGGCATTGGGCAAAACCGAATCAGAAGTAAGTCGGTGGCTTTCTGGGATGCATAACCTTACGCTTAAAAGCATCGTCAAGCTGGAGGTCGTTTTACGAGAGAATATATTGATCATACCTGATCGTATGACTAAAAATAATACAGTAGCTTATCCCAAGGTTTTATCTGAAATAGAGCCCAGTGAATGTTTTTCAGACACACTCTAACTAGGACCATCCGGCGCCAATCAATACAAAAGATAGGTAGTGGTTTTGCTCTCAGCAAGCTGTAAGTTTTAACCCAAAAAAACCGTTGCTTTGTGGCCTAAGTTTTTACCAATGGCCTATCGCAATGCCCCTATCAACCCAGTCATGCGGCTGATTTATGTCCTGCTCCGGATTGTTACTTGGGCAGGGATTTCGGTCTTTTATCGCCGCCGACTTGTGCTGGGGCGTGAGCATGCGCGTTTTGACGGACCCGCCATCGTGGTTGCCAACCACCCGAGTACCTTGATGGACCCGCTGAACGTGGGCCTGAACATCCGGCAGGAAATGTTTTTTCTCGCCAACTATGGCTTGTTTAAAAACCCGGTGAGCGCCTGGATACTCACCCGGCTCTTCTGCATCCCCGTAAAGCGGAAAGAAGACGTGGCCGAAGGGGAGGCACGCGACAACGACGCGGCTTTTGAACAATCATTCCGGCATTTGGAAAAAAATGGCGTGCTCTTTATCGCTGCAGAGGGCGTGAGTTGGATGAACCGTTACGTGCGGCCATTCAAAACAGGCACCGCCCGCATCGCTTTTGGGGCAGAACGCCGCAATCACTGGCAATTAGGGGTCAAAATTATTCCAGTAGGCGTGAGCTACGATGCGCCCCGGCTTTTCCGCAGTCGCACCACAGTGGAATATGGCGCAGCCATTGACCCCGCGCCCTGGGCCGAAGCCTTCCAAAAAGATCCTGAAAAGGCGGTAGACGATTTTACGGAAGCCATCCGCAGCCGGGTCGCGGCGCTCACACTCGATGGTAAAAGCGAAGCGGGCGATGCTTTTGTCGGCCAACTGGAAACTTTGGTCCGCAATGCACAATCGGGCATGTCAGACGAAGAGGCGTTTTATTTCCAGAAAAATTTTTTGGCGAAAAACATTGAAAATGAATCGTTTAAGGCCAAAGTTGCAGCTTATTTCGCTGCGCTTGAAAAGGCTGGGTTGACAGATGCCGGCCTGTCTTACAATGTCAAACACCCAGTTTCCAGTATTCAATACCCAATATCCATGCTGCTGCTCGCGCCGTTTTTCCTGCTGGGTTATGGGTTCTGGGTTTTGCCCTGTTACTTGCCCGCATTGCTTTGCAAACGCCTGAAACTTTATCCCGGTTACGATAGCAACGTGAAAATGTTGGCGGGGCTTTTCACGTTCCCGTTGGCACTTTGGGCTGGCTGGAAACTTGCTTTTTGGCTCTTTAATAGCAGTCTTTGGGCTTGGGCGGCCCTGCTGGTGTTGATTGTCTGCGGCTATTTGGCTGAGGTTTTTATGGACATTGGCAGGTGTTGGTGGGAAGGCCGCTGGTCGCGTTTTTTTCAACGGCAAAACCCGGACGCATGGCAGGACCTTAGCTCAACACGCGAAGGGATTATAAGCCTATTATTTGCCTCATAATCGTTGTTTTTCATCCATCTATTTTCAAACAAAACTGCACGGCGGTGATATTCTGATATGCCTACTATAGAACAACTTCGCGCCGAAACCCCGGCATGTGCCCAGAAAATCCACCTCAACAATGCTGGAGCAAGCCTCCAACCAGCTCCAGTGATTGAAGCTGTGCACCGTCATCTTGATCTTGAGTCGCAAATAGGGGGCTATGAAGCGGCCGATGCCATGGCTGTTGAAAAGTGGGGTTTTTATACATCAATTGCCCAATTGCTACATGCAAAACCCCACAACATCGCTTTTTCGGCCAGTGCAACCGATGCGTACGCCAAAGCACTCAGTGCCTTCCCATGGCAAGCTGGCGACGTGATTATAACGACCGAAAACGACTATTCTTCCAATCAAATCGCATTCCTTTCCCTTCAAAAACGCCTAGGCATCAAACTTTTGCGTGCACGTAATCTTCCTTCGGGCGGTGTCGATGTGGATGACCTTGAACGACTTGTACGTTTGAACCGCCCACGACTAGTGGCGGTAACCCATGTGCCGACCAATAGTGGATTGGTACAACCCATAGCGGCCATCGGGAAAATATGCCGCGAACAAGAGACCTGGTACTTGGTAGACGCCTGTCAGTCGGCAGGGCAGATGGAGTTGGACGTGTCAAGTATTGGTTGTGATTTTCTTACGGCTACGATGCGCAAATACATGCGCGGCCCACGTGGCGCGGGTTTTTTATTTGCTTCCGACCGGGTGCTGAATGCCGGGCTGGAGTTGCTGCTGCCAGACATGCACGGGGCAGATTGGACCGGGGCGGACGAGTACGTAACAGCCAAGACAGCCAAGCGGTTTGAATATTGGGAGATGCCCATCGCATTGCTGTTGGGTAGCAAGGTTGCAGTGGATTATGCCCTCGAAGTAGGCCTGGGTTTTGCAGAAACCCGTATAAACCAACTTGCTCAGCTTACGCGACAACTACTCGCTGAAGTGCCAGGCGTTCGCGTTTTGGATGAAGGAGAACAATTGTGCGGTATCGTAACGGCCCATGCCAATCATTGGGAACCAAAGGCATTGATGGAAAAACTCCACAGCGCAAACATCAATGGCCGAATCGCAACCAGAGCGGCTGCACAGATTGATTTTTCCCAAAAAGGGGTAGAATGGGCATTGCGCCTATCACCACATTATTACAACACAGAAGAAGAAATCCATTGTTTGGCGGAAGTCCTCCAAAAAGCATAAATCAGGATTCTTTTTCCCCATACAGCCACTCCAGGGTATTCTGGTAAAACACCCGGGCCAGGGTCTCCTCTGGCAAGCCCATCTCCTCAATAAATTTCCCGATTTCAAGATCGCCAAGCGGGAATGGGTAATCGGTGCCCAGGCATATCTTTTTGTCGCCCACCACATCCATAATGTATTTGAACAACTGCGCGTCGTGGGTAGCCGAGTCGTACCAAAAGCGTCGCAGGTAATCGCGTGGCGAAACCGGATTGTCTATTGCCACCAAATCGGGCCGACAATTGAAGCCGTGTTCGATCCTGCCAATGGTAGGCACAAAAGATCCGCCCGAATGCGCCAGACACACGCGCAATTTTGGCAAGCGTTCCAGCACCCCGCCAAATATTAGCGAACAAGCGGCCCTGCTGGTCTCAGCGGGCATCCCAACGAGCCAGGGCAGCCAGTATTTGCGCATATCTGCCTCCCCCATCATTTCCCAAGGGTGGACAAAAACGGCCATATTGAGTCGTTCGCAGGCCTCAAAAATGGGAAAGAATTGGGCTTCGCTCAGGTTTTGCTGGTTTACATTCGAACCAATCTGTACCCCCGGAAAACCGAGTCCATGCAAGCGCTCCAACTCTTGAATGGCCAAATCCGTATCCTGCATCGGCAGTGTACCGAGTGCAATGTAGTGCTCCGGATAATCATCCACGATGCCGGCCAAGTGGTCGTTCAGAAACATCGACAAATCCAAACAATCGGCTGGTTTTGCCCAGTAGCTGAACATTACCGGAATGGTGCACACCACCTGCACCGGGGTGCGGAAATGCGCGTATTCGCCAATACGCACCTGTGGGTCCCAACAATTGGAGGCAATTTCGCGAAAAAACGTGTCGCCTTTCATCATGCGGGCAAAACCTGGAACATGGTGGTCCAAGTGAATAAATTCCCCGTAGCCGAACTTGTCCGCAAAATTGGGCAGCCGTTCGGGCAGGAGGTGGGTGTGCATGTCTATCTTTTTCATCGGGGCAAAGGTACGCACTTGTTTTTCTTCGCCTTTTGACGACACGTGGCTTTTAATCCGTGCTTAGCGGCTTTTCTATCAATACCTTTGGTCTTTCAAAAAGGAAATTTCATGAAAAAACTGTTTTTATCTTTGATAATCAGTGCTGTTGTGCTGAATGTTTGCCAAAGCCAGACCACTTGGGCGTTTAGCCAGTTGGGCCACTGGGACGATAATTCGTTGCCCATTGCCTCCCCAAACAATTTAAAATTACAATACAGCGGATGTTGGGGCCATGCCGTCAACGGACGCGAATACGCCGTAGTGGGTGGGGCAGAGCATGTGTTGTTTTTTGACATCACAGAACCCACCACCCCTCAATTAGTGGGAAAATTTAAAGGGACGGTGAATACGGTATGGCGTGAATTCAAGTCCTACAAAAACCGCATTTATGCAGTGTCTGATGCCAGCACGGAGGGTTTGATGATTTTTGACATGAGCCATGCCGAAGATACGATCGTTCGGACGTATTGGAGCACCGAATTTTTTGAAAAAGCCCACACAATAACGCTGGATACCACGTCCGGGCGTATTTATCTGAACGGGGGCAACGCTACACAAGGCATTATGGTCCTGGATGTGAGCCAAAACCCAGACCAACCCACTTTTCTTGCCCATGCCCAATTTCAGGGCGGGGGACTGCACGACTCCTACGTGCGCAATGACACGATTTACGCTTCTTCGGGCTTTGAGGGATATTACATTTATGACATGAAAAACCCGCTTAACCCGGTTCTGCTTGCGGAGTTAAACACAGGCGGGTATAACCATAACTCCTGGTTGAACACGGCCGGTACCTATGCCTACTATACGGAGGAAATTCCGGACGGCCGACCGGTACAAATCATTGATTTACAGAATCTTGCATTAGGAGAAATTGAAGTTGCCGGTTCTTTTCTGGATAAGTTCTCGGTAGCCGGAGGCGAGCATACGGCCATTCCACACAATGTTTACATCAAGGACGACATCCTTTTCAACTCGCAATACGAGGACGGATTGCTGGCCTACGACATCAGCAATCCTACCCAACCGGTTTTGCTGGCGCACTACGATACGCACCCTGAAAATATCATGTACAACCAATATCGCGGTAACTGGGGCAATTACCCTTGGCTACCATCCGGTAACATCATAGCGGCGGATATGCAAAACGGGTTGTATGTTTTAAAACTGAGTAATACTTCCGTTGACACGAAAAATCCGGAATCCCAACTCGGCGTTCAAATCTCCCCGAATCCTGCACAGGATGTGTTGACCATTCGCTTATACAATCAGGAACCCACAGATTGGTCCTGGAATCTCCGCAATGCAGCGGGCCAAACCATTTCGTCTGGAAACGAGCAGCTTTCCACCGAGACCTCGTTGCAGCTCGGTGCTTTGCCGCAGGGACTTTATTTTGTGGAAATCCGCGATTCAGAGGGCAAATCTGCTGTACGGAAAGTGGTGGTGGAGTAATTGGGAAAGGGTTGATAGGGTTTATGGGGTTGATTAGGTTTATCGATTGAACCGTGGGGCATATCAATATCAACCCCATCAACCCAATAAACCCTATCAACCCTTTTTCCAAACCAACATCCAGCCCATTCTGTAAAATTCAGGA
>JALHPW010000133.1:7951-9811 GCA_022842255.1 Saprospiraceae bacterium
TTTTAAAGCGTTGATTTTGAAGTTTTTGTGCAAATATTGTTGCATCAAAACAAAGCTCAATGTATACCCGGCCAGGGTGGCATAAGCGGCGCCAAACAGGCCAAATTTTTGAATAAAGAAATAACTTAGTCCGAGGTTGAGCAAGGCCGTAAACAAGGTGTATGCAAAGTTTACGGCAGGTTTTCCGGTGGAATCCAGCACGGTGCCAAACTGAACCGCAAAGGGCATGAACAGGCCAAAAAAGGCAGTCAGTCGCAGCACATCGGCCGATTCCAGGTACTGCTTTCCCGCAAAAACCTGGATAATCGGTTCGGCGAAGAGCAGCACAAAAACAACAAAAGGTAGAATCACGGCGAGTGTGGCCCCCACACTTCGTTCATACAGGTTTTTGATGCCTGGGGCACCTTCCAAAGCCATCTTTTCGGCACTTCTGGGAAAGACTACGGCGGCAATACTAAATGCTGGGGCTTCCACCAATTGGGTGACCCGTCCAGCGGCATCGTATACTGCAAATGCTACCGGCCCCAACAACTGGCCCAGGGTAAGTTTGTCGATGTTCTTATAGAGCATGGTACTGAGGTTGGTCCCCAAAACATATTTTCCATAAGAAATCAGGTTTTTAAACCATTGGAAATCAAACTGTTTTACAAAAAATAGCAAGGGGCGGGCGTACCACCAGGATGCAGCGGCCGCCAAGCCTGTACCCATAAATACGGCCCCACTAAATTGTGAAAGCTCGACGGCTTGCCCAGTTGCCCAGCACCACAACACCCAGAGGAAGGGAACGCCCCGGTAGAACACCGAAGTCCAAAACATCCCGCGAAATTCAAAATGTGCCTGCTGCACGAAATTACAGTGGGAACAAAAGGCCATCAAGTAATTGCTCAGGAAATAGATAGGCAACATTTCGGCCAGCAGTGGCACTTGATATCGCGCACAAATCCAATCAGCGCAACACCAGAGCAGTAGATTGGAGAGGGTGGAATAGGAAATATTAAGCCAAAATGCGGCAGTCGTAATGTTGGCTTGTTCTGCGAGGTTATCTTTTTGCGTGGCCAACGACCGCACCATTCCGTTTTGTAAAAGGCCGCTCCGTCCCATTTCCACAAAATAGGATACTAGGATAAAAATACCCCAGCTTGCGAAGGCCTCCTTGGACAATATCCGCAGCAGCAGCATGGCCGTGCCTAGATTGAACGCCATAGCTGCCACCTTTTCCGCCAGGGACAGCAGTCCTGAGCGAAGCCAATATTGATGTTGTGGAGGCGCTGCGTTCATGTTTGTGTTTTGCCCAATAAAAAACGGGAACGCGATTGCGCGTTCCCGTTTTTTTATAAAGCAACTTTTGGGCCGATTATCAATCGTACCGGCGGTTGTGCTTTTTGCGTTTGCCTTTGAAGTGGTGGCCGTCTTTGTCGCCGTTGCCTGTAATCGCGCCTTTACGGATCATGGCACAGCGGAAACCAACGGTACGGCTGGCTTTGTCTTCTTCAAGGAAGCGACGTGCGCCAGGCGAGAGCCAGAAAGCGCGGTCAGCCCAAGATCCACCTTTGATAACGCGAGCCTTGTCGCTGATCAAGGTGCTTACCCCGTAGCGGTATTCTACGTTTGACTCTTTGTCACCATCGAGGAAGTTGTACACCTCTGGGCGTTTGTAGTTGTCGCGGAGTGCGGTAGTCGTGGTGTCCATGAGTTCGTACACCAGACGGCCAAGGCTGTCTTTTTGTACAGGAGCACCCGTTTCGGGGTCCAGTTTCTTGGTGGTGAACACGTTACCGCGGTATGGGTTGAGTTCTTGGCTCTCCGTATCCTCCAGGTCAGATGCCGTGAGGGGGCGGTAGAGGTCGAACGTCCATTCGT
>JALHPW010000134.1 GCA_022842255.1 Saprospiraceae bacterium
TATTTGCCCAGGACCTCTCCCAACTGAAAAACGAAAAACCTTTCCGCTGGACGGGTGTGCTCAACGTGGGCACCGATATGTACACCAACTCCGGTGATGTGCCGATTCGCAGCGACCGTTTTGCCTGGCGGCTTTCGGGCAATCCCACGGCCTATGTTTATGGTTTTGAGTTGCCATTTTCCTTTACGCTGGGCCAGCAAATCCGCGATGTCCGCTACCCTACTTTCAATCAATTTGGCGTGTCGCCCACCTGGAAATGGGTAAAACTCCATGCCGGATGGCGGAACATGGAATTTTCACCCTATACCTTGGCCGGGCATACCTTCCTCGGCGGCGGCGTAGAGCTCACCCCCGGCAAATTCCGCTTTGCTGCCTTGTATGGGCAATTCCACCGCGCCGCCGCTACCAATGCCGGACATGAATATTTTTTGCCCACCTACAAACGCATGGGCTATGGCTTGAAAGTGGGCGTTGGCACCGCCAGCAATTACTTCGATATCATGGCTTTTAAGGCCAAAGACAATCCAAACACCCTGCAAATCCCGGATTCGCTCGGCATCACGCCGGGTGAAAACCTGGTGTTGGGCGTGTCCGGCCGTGCTACCCTCTGGCGGAAAATCAGTTTCAGTCTGGATGGCGCCGCTTCTGCTTATACCCGCGACATCCGTTCGGACAAAATCGACCTCGATTCACTGGACATGGGTGAATACTATGGCGCGGAGGAAGCCATTACGCCCCGATTTTCGACCCGCGTTAATTTTGCTGGAAAAGCCACGGCGGGCTACAACAGTCAAAACTTTGGAATCAACTTTGCCTACGAACACATTGACCCTGAGTATGCTACGATGGGGGCCTATTTCTTCAACAACGACGTGGAGAACTACACCGTCAGTCCCATGTTCGCGTTTGCGAAGGGCAAAGCCCGCTTGTTTGGTTCATACGGGGTGCAACGCAACAACCTGCTGGGCAACCGTTCGGAAACCTCCTGGCGCAACATCGGTTCGGCCAATTTGAGCCTGAACCCGAGCGCGAAATTTGGCCTCGACCTCAATTATTCCAACTACCGGATGAACCAGACCTCCACGGCATTTGAGCTAAGTGATTCGCTCAAACTTTCGCAAGCCACCACGCAATACAGCGTGACGCCCCGGGTTTCCATGTTTGGAAAAAATGCCGTACATACCTTGATATTCAACGGGATGTATCAGTTTTTGGACGACCAAAATCCGCTTACCGAAAAATTCGGGGATGTGCGCGCAAGGGTGGGCATGGTGACTTGGGCGGCCTCTTTTATCGAGAGCAAACTTTCCATCAACTCGGGTTTGAACTACAATTCCGTGCAATTGGGCGAAACCAATACGGCCAATTACGGGCTCAGTTTGGGCGTCGGAAAACCATTTGCCAAAGACCGACTTACCTTAAACGCCAACACCAATTTCAACCTGGCCAGCCTCAACGGCGAAGCCGATGGCAACATACTCAACGCAGGCTTAACAGGTAGTTTCCTGGTTCAAAAGAAACACACGCTTACGTTTGGCATGCACTGGATTCGCAGTACCTCCAGTTTTCGGGGGAAGTACTCGGAATGGCGTGGGAATTTGGGGTATACTTGGGTATTGAGGTGAATCCAGTGAAAACTGGAATATAATAACCGTATTTTTACTGTGCTTAACTTTAAGCAAACTGATTAAATTTGCTTGCTAATCTACCTGTCACACCTTGTCCATATAGGCCTTATGTTATCATGAAACTTTGCATTTTCATATCATTACTGATAAGCTATTTACTATGGTCAACAGCCTGTCAGCACCCTGATTTAGTTACTCCCTTCGAACCAAACCCGATTGATACCACTCAACTAACATGTGAAGATACCATAGAGGTAAATTTCCCTGGAGCAATGGAACATGGTTATCTTGAATCTGTCAAAACCTGTCGCATTTGGAAAGCATCTGGCCAGGCAAACAATCTAAACATAGCCCCAAATCATTTATTTGTTTCAGGTGCTACTTACTATCCATATATTGAGTTGGATGGTGATACAATCTACCTTTCTGCTGAAGCCATTGTTTTTACAATTCCTAGAAAAACAGGACGATTTCCTATAATAAACTTGTCCGGCTTCCATAAGGATACCGCAAAATGTAGTTATTCACTCTTAGACAATGATGTGTTTTTAGCTAATTGGCAGACTGATGGAACTTTCCCAGAAAACGAAGTTGAAGTGACTGAATTGGACCTAATCAATAAGCGTGTAAAAGGGAATTTCAGCGTTCACCTCATTATTGATGCAACTAGTGCAAATTTTGAGGCGTATCAACCTAGGTTCCACTTTTTTGACGGAGCATTTGATGTTGAAATCTTAGATTGACATTAATTCCTTCCCACAAGCACAAAAAAAACATCAAGCTTGGCACGCATTTAGCGTGTCAAGCTTTTTTAATTTTCTTTTAATAGCGGTTTAATTTGAACCGCAGGGTTGCAGCGGCAACTTTGCAGTCAAGTAAAACTGCGTTTCAAAATTGTCATTAAAAATATGGAAGACAATCAAAAAAGCAATTCAAATTCCCGAATCACCACCATTATCCTAGCACTGCTGCTCGCCATCACCACGGGCGCCAGCATTTTCTTTTGGAAAAAATCCAGCGATGCGGGGCTGGAAAACAACCGCCTGTCTGACAACATCGAATCGCTCGAACAACAAAAAGTAACCCTTGAGCGCGAGTTGGACAGCCTCAGCGTTTCCTTCGGAAACCTTCAAACCGAAAACGAGGATTTGAGCGGAAAAGTCACCAGCAGTGCCAACCTGATCGCTCAAAAAGACGCGGCCATCAAAAAGATAAAAGCCCAAAACAACCGCGAACTATCTGAATTGCGCATCCAGGTAGAAGAGCTAAAGCACCTCAAAATCGAATACGAGACCTTGATTACGGCCTTGCAGGTAGAAAACGAGCAATTGAAAGCCGAAAACCAACGCCTCACTGCCGAAAACCAGGAGTTGCAAAGTGAAAATACCGATTTGACAGGGCAGGTGGGCGACTTGGCGAAAAAACTGGAAGAGCAAATTCGCAAAACCCAAAGCGCCAAATTCAAAGCCACTTCCTTCCGGGTAGAAATCGGCCGCAAAAACGACAAACAAACCATCCGGGCCAAAAAAGCCCGCGAGATTACGGTGAGTTTTGACCTAGCGGACGTGCCTTCGGCCTATCACGGCGACCAGCACCTGTACCTGGCCATCACGGACGAAAATGGCAAACCCATTGCCGCTACCAAACCTATCAAAACCACCGTGGAAGCCCCTTCCGGCAGCATTGCCATTGAAGCACAACAGGTGAAGGCCGTATCTTTGGGCGAAACCCAACGGCTTTCGTTCACCTACAAACTGGACGAACGGTTGAAGCGCGGCAACTATGTGGCAGCCATTTACTGTAACGTAGGTTTGTTGGGCGCCTCGAGTTTCCGGTTGAATTGAACAGCGTAAATTGTGCCATGAAAAATACCAAGGTGTTGCTGGTGGAAGATGAGCCCAAGGTGGCTGCCTCGGTAAAAACCTGGCTGGAAGAAAACGGATTTCAGGTAGAAATCGCGCCAGATGGAGCGGTCGGGCAATACCTGGTCCAGGCCAATTCCTACAACCTGGTATTGCTCGACCTCAACCTGCCCTTTGTGAATGGGTACGAGGTTTGTAAAACGATTCGAAGCCTACATCCCGGATTGCCCATCATCCTAGTAACGGCCATGGGCAATGTGGAACAAAAGCTGACGGGTTTCGATGCGGGCGCGGATGATTACCTGGTCAAACCCTTCGATTTTCGAGAACTACTGGCCAGGATGCGTAACCTGCTCAAAAAAAAGCCTGTAGCATCGGATGGCACCAGAACCGATGAGATGCTTCGGGTGGCTGACCTGGAAATCGATACGGGTTTCAAAAGCGTTTCCCGCGCCGGCAAACCCATTGATTTGACTGCCAAGGAATACACCTTGCTTGAATATTTGGTGCGTCTCAACGGCCGGGTTGCGTCCCGCCATGAAATCGTGGAAGCCGTGTGGGATGTGAATTTTGACACGGGCACCAACGTCGTGGAGGTTTATATCAACTTCTTGCGCAAAAAAATTGACCGCAACCATGAGCCCAAGCTTATCCACACCAAACAGGGACTTGGTTATTTTCTCAATGTGCTGCCCCCCGCATGAACATCCGGTCCAAACTTGCCCTTCGTTTTACAGCCATCGTGGCCACCATCTTGACGGTGTTCTGCATCGGCGTGTATTCCCTTTCCGAAAATTACCGCCGCGAAGAGTTCTTTTCTCGCTTGGAAAGCCGTGGCATCACCACCGCCCGGCTTTTTGTGACGGTAAAAGAAGTGGACAAAGAACTGTTGCGGATCATCGACAAAAATTCCATCCACGCCCTGTCGCAGGAAAAAGTGCTGGTGTTCGATCATCGGGACAGTCTGGTGTACACCAGCCTGGATGATTTAGATGCGGGGTATTCCCCCAAATTACTGCACAAAATCCGGGCCCACAGCAAATTGGAATACGCCGAGGGCGAAATTGAGCACGTTGGACTTACCTACCAAGGCCAGCAAGGGGAGTTCGTAGTCATTGCATCCGCGTTTGACCGTTACGGAAGGAGCAAACTTCAAAACCTGCGAAGCGTACTGCTCACCGGATTTTTGATTGGGATTCTCCTCATCATTTTCTCCGGCTACATTTTTGCCGGCCAGGCCCTCCAGCCACTGGCTCGTATCAATGAAGAGATTTCGGGCATTGGGGAAGGAAAACTTGACCGCAGGGTGAGTGAGGGAAACGGGCGGGACGAAATTGCGCAGTTGGGAAAAAACTTCAACAAGATGCTTCAGCGGCTTGAAAAAGCCTTCGAGGTACAACAACAATTTGTCAGCAGCGCCTCTCATGAACTGCGCAACCCACTTGCCTCCATTACCAGTCAACTGCAAATGATGCTGGAAAAACGGCGTACCCCGGAGGAATACGAACATGCGCTACAATCGCTGTTGGAAGACACCCAAACCTTGGTTGCACTTGCCAACGGGCTGCTCTTATTGGCGCAGTCTTCCATTGACAAACAAAGGCTGATGTTTTCTTTGGTCCGGGTGGACGAGGTGTTATTCGCCGCACAAAATGAACTGCGCAAGGCACAGCCAGACTATCATTTCTTGTTTGAATACGACGCCCTTCCGGACGACGAATCCCTGCTGTCCGTCAAAGGCAACGAGCACCTGCTCAAAACGGCCTTTTTGAATTTTATGGACAATGGATGCAAGTTCTCGGCCGACCACACCGTTCGCATCCGGATGGGTGCCAACAACGGTACCCTCACCGTTTGTTTTTCAGACAATGGCGTTGGCATTCCCATAGAAGAGCAGGCACTCATTTTTACGCCTTTTTTTCGGGGTGAGCATACCAATTCTACCGTCCCTGGGCATGGTATCGGTTTGGCCATGTGCCAGCGTATCATCCAACTCCACAATGGCACCATCGCCCTGCGCTCCGAAAAAGGCAAGGGCAGTGAGTTCCTGGTTTCCATTCCGATGCGCTAGTGGAAAGGGCGCATTTTAATTTTCTTTTAATGTACATTTAATGGGCACTCTGCCACCTCAGGGGAGATTTGTTCCCCATCCCCTTCCTGCCGTTGAAACAGGTGCTCATCTCTTCTTTCAACAAATTTCTTCAACCATTTAATCTGTTATGTTTCAACAAATTACACCGTCCTTTGCTCCAATTACGTGGGCAAGTCTAGTTTCCAAGCTTAAACCTAGGATCCGGTACTTTGCTCTTTTGGCTCCCATGGTTTGGCTTTTGGGCATGAGCAACGCGTCCGCCAATCTTGGTTTGCCTACATTGGAACCAACACCGGAGGTGGCCAGCGACACCCTCATTACCGCCAATATTTGCACGGGCGACACCTATCTTTTTGATGGGGAACTCCTGAATACAAGCGGGGAATATGTAGCGGTCTATGTCGCTGCAGACGGTTCTGATTCCACCGTCACCTTACAACTTACGGTGCTTCCTTTGTCTTTTACAAACCTGGACGCATCCATTTGTGAAGGGGCCAGCTATCCCTTCAACGGCCAGGAACTCGACCAAACGGGCACCTACACCGTTACCCTCGAGGCTGAAAATGGCTGCGACTCCATTGTAACCCTACACTTGGTGGTACTGCCTCCGCAACTGACCAGCCTGGATGTTTCGATCTGTAAAGACACCTATTATGTTTTTCAGGGCGATACGCTCACCGAGAATGGCGTTTACAGCGTGGTTTTGATTGCCGAGAATGGCTGCGATTCCATTGTGACCTTGAATTTGAAAGTGGTATCGTTCTTTGAAACGCCCTTGAGCGCGAGCATCTGCGCGGGCGAATCCTATGTTTTTGATGGCGATACCCTGAGCTTGGCAGGCATTTATATCGATACCCTGACCGCTAATGGCGGTTGCGATTCATTCTTAGTGTTGACCTTGAATGTATTGCCCCATGCAGCCTCCAGCCTTGCTGTAACCCTTTGTGAAGGTTCGAGTTATACGTTTTTTGGGGAAACCTATACCGTCGGCGGCATCTATACGGCCCAACTGACCGCTGCCAATGGTTGTGATTCGATCATTACCCTCAACCTGAATTTTGTCCCCTTCTTCGAAACATCGGCCGAACAGACCATTTGTGCAGGGGATTCCTACGTCTTCGGGGGCGAAACCTTGACCGATGCCGGCGTTTACACCCATAAATTTACGGCACAAGGAGGCTGTGATTCAACGGTCACGCTTACCCTTTTCGTGTTGCCTACGTCTACAGGCATCGACCAGGCCACGATTTGTGCGGAAGGCTCCTTTGAATACAACGGGGAAGTGCTGACGGACGCAGGGGAATATACCTTTATCTTCCAAGCAGAAAACGGTTGCGATTCTACCGTCACCTTTACCTTGAACGTACTACCCGCCATTGGTTCGGCATTAGAAGCCACCATTTGCAACGGTGACAGCTACGAATTTGTAGGCGAAAACCTGACGGATGCCGGAATGTACGAGGCTATTTTGACCGCTGAAAACGGTTGTGATAGCGTAGTCACCCTCACCCTGAACGTGTTGCCAACTCAAGAAACAGCCCTTTCAGCCACCATCTGTGCCGGAGAATCCTATGCGTTTAATGGAGACACCCTGAACGATGCAGGCACCTACATTTATGAGCTCAGTGGCGAAAACGGTTGCGACAGCACCGTGACGCTCGTCCTCACCGTCAATCAGGCACAAAGCACAGTCCTTATAGTGGATATCTGCGAGGGAGAATCCTATGAATTTGACGGGGCGCCCCTCAGTTCCCCAGGCGAATATACCGCTACCTATACGGGCGCAAACGGCTGCGACAGTACCGTTACACTCCTGCTTGGGGTATTGCCCTTGCAAAACACTTCACTCGAAGCCACTATTTGTTCCAACCAAACCTACACGTTTAACAACGAGGTGTTGAGCGACGCGGGCACTTATACCGCGGTACTCACCGGAGCAAATGGCTGCGATTCCACAGTGGTGTTGACGTTGAATGTCCTACCTGTACAAAACACCTACATTGCGGCCACCATTTGCGAAGGGGACTCCTACAACTACCAAGGCATAGCCCTCTTCGACGCGGGTGTTTTTGAATTTATCTTCCAGGGCGAAAACGGCTGCGACAGCAATGTGGTGGTTACCATAACCGTGCTCCCAGTAGCCAATACCAGCATTTCGGCTACCATTTGTGCAAATGAGAGCTACGATTACAATGGAGAAACCATCACCGACGGCGGTACCTATGTATTTGTTTTTGACGCCTTCAATGGCTGCGACTCTACGGTGACCCTCAACTTGACAGTGCTTCCATTGGCTACTTCCCAGACCGCAGCTTCGCTGTGTGAAGGGGCTTCCTACGTCTTCAATGGTGACACCTTGACGACTTCCGGCATTTACGAGTATGTATTTATTGGTGCAAATGGATGTGATTCAACGGCTACATTGGTGCTTGAATTTGTGGGTGGCTATGAAACCAACCTGGAAGCTTCCATTTGTGCGGGAGAATCTTATGTCTTTGGGAACGATACCTTGAACGTCAGTGGCGATTACTCCCAATTGTTGAGCGCCCAAGGGGGCTGCGACTCTTTGGTCACATTGGCGCTTACCGTGTTGCCGCTTAGCCAAAGCATCACGGAGGCCAGCATTTGTGAAGGCGGAAGCTATGATTTTAACGGCCTAACCTTGACCACAGCCGGCACTTATTCCTTTGTACTGACAGGTGCCAATGGTTGCGATTCCACTGCAGTACTCCAGCTGAACGTGTTGCCGCTTCAATCTTCAGCCTTTGAGGCTACCATTTGTGCCAATGAAATTTATGCGTTCAACGGATTGGCACTTAACACGGCTGGGACCTATACCGCAGTGCTAACCAGTGTAAACGGTTGCGATTCAACGGTGGTACTTACCTTGAATGTACTGCCCACAACGGGCAGTGCCCTTGCGGCAACCATTTGTGCAAATGAAAGCTATGATTTTGATGGGCTGATATTGGTGCAAGCGGGCGTGTACACTGCTACGTATGCATCCGCAAACGGCTGCGATTCGGTGGTGACGCTCAACTTATCTGTTTTGCCGCTTGCTGAAACGGCCTTTGCGGTTTCGGTTTGCAATGGCGAGCCCTTTGAATACAACGGGGAAGTGCTCACCCAGAGTGGGGAATACCAGTTTATTTACCCCGGTGCTGCCTCCAATGGCTGCGATTCGGTGGAAACCCTTTTCCTGACCATTTTCCCGCTCATTCCGCCCACTGCCATTTCGGCCTCCATTTGTGAAGGGGAAAGCTACGATTTCTATGGTACGGAGCTGACGGCAGCGGGCACCTTTACCGCAGATTTGTCGTCTTCCGTGGGTTGCGATTCGACCATTGTGCTGACCTTGTCGGTATTGCCTACCAAGGTAACCAACCTCAATGCAAGCATTTGTGCGGGTGAATCCTATCCGTTCAATGGTCAACTACTGACGGATGCCGGCACTTACACCGTGCTGCTTTCCACAACAGCTGGCTGTGACTCTACGGTGATCTTGACCCTGGCGGTCAACACTGTGAACACCAATGTCTCCCAACAGGGCGGAACGATTACGGCAGCGGCCACTAATGCGGGCTACCAATGGATCAACTGTGCCAACAACCAACCCATTCCCGGGGCTACTGGAAATACCTTTACGCCTAGCGTCACGGGTAATTATGCGGTGGTGGTGACCCAAAATGGTTGTACCGCAACTTCCACCTGTGTGTTTGTGCAAGTTGTGTCCACGAACGAGCCCATTGCCCAAAATGCCTGGGCATTGCAGCCTAACCCGGCCGCCTCCACAACCCAATTGGTATTTACGGAAGCAACTACCGAAGCGCTGTGGCTCGAAATCCATGACCTGGCCGGACGTTTGCTGTTTAGCCAAAATGTGGAATCCGGTACACATCAGGTGGACCTTGAGTTGAACGGCTTACCCGATGGTATGTTGATCGTGCGCTTGTCCACCGAAACAGGTGTAACAGCAAAGCGTCTGATGAAAACAGCGCGATAATGTAGTCCCCCCACTTTTCAAACACTCCTGAAAGTGTAAAAAAGTGTAAAAAAGCTCCAAAAACCATTAAGCCCGGCGCGCCTTTGGCGGGTCGGGCTTTTTTATTCCGAAACATATTCCCAACTTGCCGCGTATTGAAAATGAAGCATTTGCACAAAATAT
>JALHPW010000135.1 GCA_022842255.1 Saprospiraceae bacterium
CGGTGCGAGGTCCCTGGCTATGCCGGTTCGTTTTGGACAAACCTTGCGGGTTGAAATGGGCGATTCGATTGGACAATTGAGCTGGCAAAGTCAGAACCCGGACGGCTCGATATGGTTTGAGGCTGCTTTTATGTGGCCTGATTTCCAAATCACCGATGCGTCTGATGAAAAAACAGCCCAAACCCTGGCTGAAATCTTGCGCGCTTGTCAGCGGCAAAATCCATCCTTTTTTATTGAAAACCAGTCGTTTATGGTGCTTACCCAGAACGACTTTCCCCGTGAGTGGGGACTGGGTACGAGCAGCACCCTCATCGCCGCATTGGCGCGCTGGGCAGGGGTAGACCCATATACAATCTTGTTCGAAACGCTGGGCGGCTCGGGTTACGACCTCGCCTGCGCCTACGCGGAGGGCCCGATTTTGTATCAATTGGAAGGGCAAACGCCCAAGATTGAACCCGTTGTTTTTGCTCCTGAATTTTCCGAGCAACTCTATTTTATCTTTTTGGGTAAAAAGCAAAACAGCAGGGAGGGCATCACACGCTACCGCGAGCGGGCGGGCGAAAATCCTGAAATCATTGAAAAAATCTCCTGGCTCACGCAGCAGTTTTTAGAGGCGCAGACCCTCGAAGAATTGGAAGCCATCCTCTTGGCACATGAGGTTTTGGTCAGCGAAACCATTGGGCTTCCTCGGGCCAAAGACCTGTATTTCAAGGATTATTGGGGCGAGGTGAAGAGTTTGGGCGCTTGGGGCGGCGATTTTGTGTTGGTGACCAGTGCGCAACCTGAAGCGGAGACGCGGGCTTATTTTGAGCAAAAAGGCATGGAGATTATTATGCCTTGGCGGACGATGGTTTTTTAAAATCCTTATTCGACAACAATTTTCCCTGACCCCACCAAGCGCCCCTGCTTTTCAATTTGCCAAAAATAAATACCCGGAGAGGGCAAAGTCGCAAAAGAGACTTGTTCGCCCAAAACAGATGATTGAACCCGCCTGCCCAGACAGTCCGTTACCATAAAATTAGCGCCAAGTAGTCCCTCAGCAACCGATACGGAAAAATCGCCCTGGGTTGGATTGGGGGATACCAGGACGGTAAGCGATTCGTCGGCCTTGTCTTTTGTGGACACCAATTCCAGCAATGGGCACTCCCCAGTGAGCGGGGCATAGGTATCGTCTCCATTTTGAAAACAAACCAGTTGGGTGGTTAAGATCCCACCAGACACCACACTGTACATGGGTTGAAAATAGGTAAGCCCGTTACTGCCGCCGATTCCTTCCAGGATGTAATTATCTTGATATTGCGCTCCACTCATATCCGGTGTGGTGTAATACTTTTTCAAGGTTGTCCCAAACAAGGACACGTTTTCAATAGAATCGACCATTCCAGCTTGAAAAATGCTGGGTTGCATGGGTAAAAAATCACCCACCAGTAGATCGAAATCGTAAATCTCAAGCTCGGTGGAGTCCACATCTGGAAGGTAGAAAACCTTGTTTTGAACGGCATCGTAGCGGATAAAACTGGGCCCTGCCTGGTATTGACCTGTGATAATGGTGTCAGGTTCGGGCCAAGGCAGGTTTATGGTAGTTGTGAAATTGACCACCGTATAAAGTTTACCGTACAACACCCCACCGATAGTGGTATCGCCTTGAATCAAGTTCTGCTCCGTCTCTGCGCTGGAGAATTGTTGACCAGGTTCCCAACTCTCCCAGGTGTTATACACCCATCTGGAGCCATCCACAAAAAAATTAGGTACCTGTCCGCCAGCAAGCCGAGGTAGTGAAAATGCAATCAGGAACAGTAATAGTTTCGGCATGAGAACGAGACTTTAAATTGCATTGGATTTAATGCAAAGCATAGGATAAAAGTAGTCCCAAGTGCCTAAAGTCACCAAGCTATCTTTTGGCCAAAAGCCGACTCATTGTGCTTTTCTCCAGAGCACCCCGTTTTTACTTGTGAACTGCTCCAGCTTCTTCTGTTCCAGCAAGTTCCGTAAAGTTTGCTCTGCCTGTGCTCTGGAAACACCTGCCAGTACCGAAAACTCCTTGGTTGTCAAAGTCGGATACAGTTTAAAAAGTGCCTCCGGAGATTGGTCATACGCGCTTTTTAACGCTTCCGGGAAGATGGCCAGCAGGGTTTGCTCGAATTGTTCGTAGGGTCGGACGCCTTTTAGCACCAGTTTTTGTTGATCCGCGTCGCTAAAAATCATGGTTGGGAAACTGCGCACCCCCAGGCTACGGGCCAGGTCCATATCTGCTTGAAACAGTTGTTGGGCTTTGCCCTCAAAGTCGGACTTCATTTTGGCGGCGTCGAGGCCTACTTGTTTGGCGGCATTTTCCAGATGCTCCCAGCGAGTGATGTTTTTCTTTTCCAGGAATACCATTTCCCGAATCCTGCGGAGGAATTGGATGGCCTTCTTTTCGTCCTGCATTTGGGCGGCTTTGAAGGCGATAGACGGTGGGTAAGACGAGGGCAAGGGGTCTTCCAGCCACACATCGCCGTCGATGGGCATGTCGTAGTGCAGGCTCACCTCGTCCCAGTGATGCGCCACATCGGAGGGTTTGCTGATATTGCCGCTGTTGTAAACCTCCCAGGATGGCAATAGGCCGCCCATGCGGTATTCGATGTCTATTTGAGTGCCATATTCAAGTTTCAACCGGCGCAGTTGTGGCTCAATGCCCCAGCAGGAAGAACAAATCGGGTCGGTGAAATAGAGGATTTGTACGGGTTTTGGGGATTGTGGGCTTTGCCCTTTGGCGGATGCAGCCGGAGTTTCGCAGAGGCCTGTTTCAATGTCGCAGAGCAACGGGTTGGTGGATGGGGTATTGTTCATGGCGAATTTTGTGTTTTGCCCCTGGCAGCTGAACATGCCCAGCGATACAAGGAGCGGCATAATGAACCTTTTCATTTTAAAGGTCTTATAAGGTGATTGATAAATGTTTGGGTCTATTCGGGGTGATTGTCAACCCGAATCCCAAACATTGCAGGGCAAAGGTCTTTTTTATCAATCACCCACACAATTGGTCAGAAAAACATGACTACCCACACTGAACAGACTGGCGCGGAGAACTGCCCAGCCGAAGGGCTTCTGAAACTGTTGTCCGGAAAATGGAAACCCCAAATTTTTCGCTTGGCAGTGGATGCTCCCCTGCGCTTCAACAGCCTTTTGCGTCAATTGCCGGGCTCCAACAAGCAATCGGTCGCGGTGGCTTTGAAGGAATTGGAAGAGGCCGGAATATTGGCCAAAACAGTGGTCCGCGAAAAGCCCCTGCACATTGAATATGCGCTTTCGGAGCGGGGTAGGGGTTTGATTGGGGTGTTTTTGGGCTTGGAGGGGTTTGGGGCTCCCGTCATACTTGGGCCTTTATCAATGAAGTGATGACTTGATTGTTGAGATGAACGGTGGTATATTGTAGAACGATGGGGTAAGCGGAATCAAGCGACCTCATGCATTTTAAGCTCTACCCTGTATCCCAACTTTTGTAGCATCGCTTCGCAATCTTCCCAAGCTAGCCCAAAATTGCGCACATCAGCCAGTCCAATTCTTCCCAATACTTCTGTTAGAAGCTGTAAATCATCATCGGCAAAATCTCCTTCCAAAAGGGTAGTTTCGGCCCAATCGATGAGCGATGAAAGGGTAGTTTGGCCTTCCAAATAGGCTAGTAATCTGCTCGCGACCATTTTTTTAGTTGTCATGTCTGTCTAGTTTTTGATGTCCTTTGTCAATAGGAAATTTCTCGTGAATTTCTCTCAAGATGCCATGTTCATCAATAATTTCCTGCCGAAACGCCAACGTCTCTTCATTCATGTCAACTTCTTTCACGTATCGTGCCTTCCACCCAAACCGCCCCGTAATTTCAATCCAATAGATTCTACCACCTGAATCAGCCGGAGCCCAATTGCCAAATTGTTTTTCATTTTTACTACGTTTCTTGTTTTTCATAAGGCTTTACAAAAATAGGTGTTTCAATCTAATTCACCCCACACTCCACCCCCAGTATCTCCATAGCCGCAATAAACTCATTACCCACGGTCACTTTTTTGGCAATCGATGTAAACGGAAGCTTCTCTTTGTTTTGATAATCAATGAGTTCTACGCGCAAGGTATGCTTGCCTTTGTGTGCGCCGCATAGTTTTTCAAGCTGTTCAATAAATTCTGCGGAGATTTTTTCAATCGGGATTTTGAGCGTCACGGACTGTGTTTTTTCCTCGCCAATGGTTTCCAAGAGGCGAACGTTCTGCACCTTGAATTCCATTTCGTCGGAATTGTACCGCTGCTTGTACTCGCCTTCCACGTACACCGTGGTGCCTTCTTCGAAGAAGGTTTTAAACTTGGCGTAACTCTCCGAAAACATCGTGATTTCCAGCGAACCCGTGTAATCCTGTAGGGTAAAACGCCCCCAACCCGTGCCTTTTTGACTGATTCGGTGTTCGGCCTTCAATACAAACCCGGCTACATTGACCTTGCGGCCCCTGAAATTGTCCACGTTTGCGAGTGGCGTGGCGAAGTTTTCCCACTCGTAGCGGAAGTCGTCGAGCGGGTGACCGCTGAGGTAAATCCCCACTACATCGCGCTCTTTTTGAAGTTTGAAAATCAGGTTCCAGTCTTCGGCTTTGGGTACTTTGGGTTCTGGGATACTGACCGAATCGGAGAGGTCGCCAAAGAGCGAGTTGACGGACATGACCTTGTCTTCTTGGTGCGCAGAGCCGTATTTGAGCAGGTTTTCGATGAAGGTTTCGTGCTTTTCGGTGGGGGTAAAAAACACCCCGCGGGAGAGACCAAAACTGTCAAATGCCCCGGCGTACACCAGGTTTTCCATCACCCGTTTGTTCACCACCCGCAAACTGACCCGGCGCATGAAATCATAGATGTCTTTGAACGGCCCGCCTTTTTTGCGTTCTGCAATCATCACTTCCACCGCAGCTTCGCCCACACCTTTAACGGCCCCCATGCCATAGCGGATATCGCCTTTTTTGTTGACGGAGAAATTCACGCTGGATTCGTTCACGTCGGGACTTTTCACCGCCAAACCCATACGTTTGCACTCTTCGAGGAAGAAGGTGATTTTTTCAATATTGCTCTGGGAGTGCGTCAACACCGCTGCCATGTATTCAGAAGGGTAGTGGGCCTTCAAATAAGCCGTTTGATAGGCCACGAAGGCGTAGCAGGTGGAGTGCGACTTGTTAAAAGCGTAGGAAGCGAAGGCCTCCCAGTCGGTCCAGACTTTTTCGAGGATTTTAGCGTCGTGGTTTCGGGCTGTTCCACCTTCGATGAACTGGCTTTTCATCTTATCCAGCACCGCTTTTTGCTTCTTACCCATGGCTTTGCGCAACACGTCGGCATCGCCCTTGGAGAAGCCGGCTAGTTTTTGAGAAAGCAACATAATCTGCTCCTGGTATACACAATTGTGCAGGATGATATTGTTCCCGACAAAATTGTGGATGCCATCCACCGTAATATCATACACCAACTCCTCGCCCACCGGGGTTATTTCGGCAATCTCTTCCCAACGAACGTTCAGGTTCCGCTCCGTACGCGGCAAATCAAGCGTTTCGGTCAAAGGTGCTACCACATGGGCTGCTATCCGCGAACGGTTTTTGTTCAAAGTGTTGAAATGCTGGCGGCTAAACCCATGGGTCTCCATCAAGCCGCGTTGCGAACCATTCCAGGCCGAGCCAACTTCCTCAAAGAAGATTTCGCGTGAAACATCATCCTGAAAAGCATCCTGAAAAGCACTGTTTTCCGACATCCGTTTCAACACCAAATGCGGGGCAATTTTTTCTGAAAAAGCCTTCAGGTTATACACGGAAACTTGAAATGCAGTGATTTCTGCTTGTCGCCGGTTATTGAAATATTTCGTTTCGTAAGTGGTTGAATGAATGCCCAAACGCAGCAAAAGCGTTTGAACATCCGTGGCTAGACGTGGAGAAATGGTTTTCAAAAAACAGATTTTTTCACCCACATGGCCATCGCAATCCCACATCGAAGCCAAGAAAAACCCGATGAGTTCATCCGTCAACCCGAATACAAATTCGGGCACAAACTTGTCGCCAGACCAGCAACCACCACTGGTCGTTTTTAAACCCCAGGTTCGCAGGGTTGCCACCAAAGCATTGGGCTCGTGATAGGAAGTTTTCTCCACTCCACGTACCATGACCCGTGTTACGCCCCTCACTTGTTGCAAGGTTCGGGGCTCAATCCGCTCGAAAGCTGTCAGGCAATTTTGGTATTCTTCAATCAGGGCTTGGTCTTTGGAAATAAAATCAGCAGTAGGCCCACAGGAGGTCAATGAACCATCGGTCAGCAGATAAGCCAGTACCCTAAGTTTTTGTTTGTCAAACGTTTCGGGAGTTTTTGCATCCAATTTCCTTGGGGTTGCAATGGAATCGCCCACTTTCAAATCTCCTAGTTCGCGCCATCCATGTTCGGTTAAGACCCGGTGGTTGGAGGTCATTTTTACGCTTGACCCGTTTTTCAATTTTACCTTGAACACCGATTTCTTTCCGTTGCAAACCCAATAAGAAACTTTACCTCGTTGGGGAAGTAAATCCTTGCCAACGCCCTGCACATAAAAATTGCCAACCCGGTTTTCCAACTGGTCTATCCGAACGCGCCTGCCCGAATCTGCGTCAAAAACGAGCGTATCCCCCGTTACACAAATCCCGAAAGTATCTTTCAAATACTCCTCCATATCGGGCAAGTCGTACGTCACCGCTTGCCGCCCGTGTTTGCGCGAAATGAAGTCGGGGATATATTCCAATGGTCCCGGACGATACAGGGCATTCATCGCAATCAGGTCGTCGAACTTGTCGGGCTTCAAATCGCGGAGGTACTTCTGCATGCCCGCGCTTTCAAACTGGAAGGTGCCGTTGGTTTCGCCGCGCTGGTAGAGTTCGTAGGTTTTCCGGTCGTCTAGCGGGATTTCGTCAATGCTGATTTTGACCCCGTGGTTTTGTTCGATGAGTTGCAGCGCATCGCGTATGATGGTGAGGGTTTTGAGGCCCAAAAAGTCCATCTTGATTACCCCTGCGTCCTCAATAATCGAACCTTCGTACTGCGTAATGAGCAGTTCGGTTTCCTTCGAGGTGGCCACCGGGATAATTTCCGTCAGGTCTTTTGGGGCGATGATAATGCCCGCCGCGTGGATGCCAGTGCCACGAACGGAACCTTCCAAAATCATGGCCTCTTTCAAAACCATGCCCTCGGGTGTATCGGTTGCCGCCAGGTGTTCGCGGAGTTTTTTGGCGTTTTCAATGTCCTCTGGACCGAGGTTTTCTTTTTCTGCCAGGGATCCTTCGCCGGTGAAGGGCGCGGTGAGCACCCGTTTGAGCGAGGTGCCGGGTTTGTCGGGGACGAGTTTGGCGAGTGCGTTGGCCTGGTCAAGCGGCAAATCAAGCACGCGCGACACGTCTTTGATCGACATCTTGGCGGCCATCGTGCCATAGGTCACAATCTGCGCAACCTGCTGTTTACCATACTTTTCCACCACATAATCAATCACTTTTTGACGACCCTCGTCATCAAAATCCGTGTCGATATCGGGCATGGATTTGCGGTCGGGGTTCAGGAATCGTTCGAACAGCAATTGGTACTTGATGGGGTCGATGTTCGTGATGCCGATGCAATACGCCACGGCGCTGCCCGCTGCCGAACCACGACCCGGGCCGATGAACACCCCGATGTCTTTGCCGTGGTTGATAAAATCGGCCACAATGAGGAAGTAACCCGCAAAGCCCATCGTCTTGACCGTGTGTAACTCGAAATTGAGCCGGTCTTCCACTTCCGGGGTAATCTCCCGGTATTTTTTTCGGGCGCCCTCGAAAGTGAGGTGGCGCAGATAATCGTCCTGGGTTTGGAACTCCTGCGGCACCACGAAATTGGGCAACAGGATGTCTTTTTTCAACTTCAGGTGCTCGCACTTGTCCACGATTTCCATGGTATTGTCCAGGGATTGTGGCACATCTTTGAACAAAGCCGCCATCTCGGCCTGCGTTTTGAAATAAAACTGGTCGTTCCAAAACGCAAATCGCCCGCCTTTCATGATGGTCCCTTCTTCCACGAATTCGCGGATGGCGGGGGTTGCTTGTTTTTCCCCGGTGTTCACACAAAGCAGGATATCGTGGGCATTGGAGTCTTTTTGGTCCACGTAGTGTGAGTCGTTGGTGCAAATCACCTTCACCTTGTATTCCTCGGCCCAGCGCAGCAGTACCTCGTTCACGCGGTCCTGCTCGGCCATCTGATGTCGTTGGATCTCAATGTAATAGTCCTCGCCAAAGATATCAAGCCACCATTCAAATTCCTTCTTGGCGGTCGCCTCATCTTTCTTCAAAATGGCTTGCGGCACCATCGCCCCGATGCAGCAGGTAGTAGCGATCAGTCCCTCGTGGTACTGTAAAATCAGTTCTTTGTCAATGCGCGGGTACTTGCCGTACAACCCTTCGATATAACCCAGGGAGCAGAGTTTTACAAGGTTTTTATAACCCTCCGGATTCTTGGCCAAGAAAAGCTGGTGAAAGCGCCGGTCTTTGTCCTCCTTCGTGAACGTGCGCCGGTGGCGGTCCGTCACCACATAAAACTCACAACCGACGATGGGTTTTACACCCTCATGCTTAGCGGCTTCGGCCACAAACTGGAACACGCCGAACATATTTCCGTGGTCGGTAATGGCCAGGGCTTTCATGCCATCGGCGGCGGCTTTTTTGAACAGGCCGGGTATGGACGCCGCGCCGTCGAGCAGGGAGTATTGGGTGTGGCAGTGTAGGTGGGCGAAGTTTGGCATGTCAGTACGCCGGAACGCTGTTCCGGCACAGTTTATACCACGGAACGCTGTTCCGTGAATTGTACACCGGAACGCTGTTCCGGTAATTGTTTGTACCACGGAACGCTGTTCCGTGAATAGTACACCGGAACGCTGTTCCGGTAATGTTTGTACCACGGAACGCTGTTCCGGTAATGTTTGTACCACGGAACGCTGTTCCGTGAATTGTACGCCGGAACAGCGTTCCGGCATACAGCCGCGGAACAGCGTTCCGCGATACGGTCCGGGTCACAACAGCTCAGGTTTTGAAAAAGTGTGCGGCCATTGCTGCCATTCTTTTACAAAGCATGCTTTCACAGGGTTTCTGATTATATAGTTCACAACTCGGTAAAATGATTTTTCTGACCTTACTACATGGTCGTAGGATTCGTCCTCCCAAAACTGTCCATCCCTGCCGAGGCTCCGATTGCTATGCAGCCCAGTATACTTTTTCAAATCTTGCATCACTTTGAACAACACAGGTGCATCGGGCAGCAATGTCATCATCATGTGAACGTGATTGGGCATAATAGTATAGCTATGGAGATCATATTGTTTTCCATCGCGGTGGCGTATGGCTTCTGAAACGATGTCCGCAACGCGCTGTTCACGTAGCCAATATGGACCATTTGGATTCGTGTCCAAAAAATTATCTGTCGCTACAAAAAGCCGCTTTTGCTCGACGTAAATCTGTTCACGTTTTGCTCGTTAGGTCAATCCTTTTTGTTCCAAAATGCTCCGCTGAATTACTTCAAAGTTCTCCCGCAACCGGCTGATAACCTCCATCGGAATGGAGCCTGCTAACCTAAAGGTTACGAAAAAAGTGGCTTCTGCGGGTTGAAAATGGGGTAGTTTTCTTTGGTAGAAATGGGAGGTCATAAGTTTTCATGGTTTGCTATATTTTTTGGCCAGGAAGAAAAGGAATATGG
>JALHPW010000136.1 GCA_022842255.1 Saprospiraceae bacterium
GCGAAAGCAGCAGTTTCAAGCACTGTTTGCTCTTTTTCAAAGTTCGAGGTTTTTTCCAGTACCAACCTTCCTGTGGCATCGAACACCCGCAAGGAAAGCGGGCGCAGCGAACCATACTTGAGCACTGCGGAGCCAGCCGTTGGGTTTGGGAAAAGCTGAAGGCTGTCGCCAGGGAGCTCGGGCGCTTTCAATGGGCTGCAGACCTCCGCGAAGCCGTTGTTGTACAAGGCCTGAAGGGTGGCTACGTCGCTAAAGGTCGAGCCAACCCCGCAGGGTAAGTTCGGGTTGGGGTGGAATGCCCAGGCTGCGACAAATTGCTCGATTTCGCCAGGTAGCATTTGTCCTAGGTTGGTGGTTCCCAACATACGGTGGTCGCCAAATGGGATCCCTTCGGTACACATACTCCAGCCGTTGGGGTCGGCGGGGTCACTGGGATAAAGGTGGTTGGTAGGGGTGCTTCCACCATAGCCATTCCCACCATAGGTCAATGGGGTGCCATCTCCCCAGCTTCCAGTCATGAAATTGAAATATTCAGCGGGCGTCATCGGGTCAGAAGCGCCGGGGGGCGGGTTTCCGACACTGGAATTGTTGGCGGCAATAAACGTATTCATTGGGTGACTCAGGAAAGTAATGCTCTGCACTGGTGCGGCCCCCGGGAAGGTGGGGGTTCCCTGACAACTGTTGCCGGGTTGTCCATCCACGGCATCCTGATTGTAGCCGAACATCGTGTTCAGGTTGGGGTTACAACCCAGGTAATCGTCCTGGTAACAGCCCAAATCTATATCTACCCAAAAGCCAATGGTTGTTGAATCGGATAATTCAGCGGATTTATTGATGATTTTGTGCGCCGTAAAAATTGTATTGTTCAGGATGGGGTTATCGGAACAGTTGAAAGCCCAAGCGGTAAGCTGTATTTCGAACTGAAAAGCTTTACCATTGCTCGTGGAGTGGGGCGCCCCGCCATTTTGATCGTTGAACACACACCAAATGATTTCTGCTGGCACAAAGAATGGGATGCCACGCAGTTCTACTGCAGGGTAATCGCCATCCAAGGGGTTGTAGAGCGCATCCGAATTTTCATCAAAAAAAGGTGCAAGCCCAGCGGGTGAAAATGGGAGGTCAAAACCCCAGATGCTGGAAAAATGGGGGTTCCCAATTGCTGGCCAACCAGCAATACCTGGGAATTGCGCCTTTAGTTCGGCAGCAGTAAGCGGAAGAGCCGCGCGAAAGGCTGCAATCTCATCCCCGGTTGCCCGGAAATGGCGGTCCCAATTAGCGCAAGTTAACTCGTCGGTGATTCCGTTGGGGCTCAAAGGACCTGCTGTATAATCGTGGCTATTATTGTTTCGATAATCCACGGCGGCCAGTTTCAGGTTTCCGGCAGCATCCAATCCTCCCATCCAAAACCCGGCTGCATAAATCGTGCTGGGGTCGTTGCTCCCAGGAGGCCCAGGATTGGGGATAAACTGGCCATTCGTCAAATCCGTGAACAAATCGCCACCATTCAGAATCCGGGCTTTGATGTTGTTGCCCTGGATATCAATTTGGGATTGGGGGTTGCCGCACACTTGGGCAAGGCAAAGTTGGGAAAGCATCCCGAAGACGAACAAGAGAAGTAGATTTTTCATGCAAACATCTGTTTTGGTTACAATTACAAAGATTTTCAAAGGTAATACGCTGTTTTTCCAAAAGTACCAAGACTTCCCCAACACGCATTCTACCGGTGTGAACGCCTATCCTCACCGAGTAAAACCGCTGAAATCGGCAGAGCGGCAAGATTCCTTTTTGGTTGCTTTTCAAAGGCATTATCTTTACAGCCGACCAACGCTGCTTTTGACACCATGTTTGAACGACAAACCCGCTCCGCCTTTCCCGCCCGCAACCTTTTCGTATTGGGGGCTGCCGTGCTCGGCTTTTTGTACTTTTTGCTAAAAAACGTCCAAACAGCGCCAGCTACGCCCCCAATGCAGAACACGGAAACGGGGGAAACAGGAGCCAAAGACACCAGCAACCTCCGCCCCGCAGAGTGGTTTTTCGCACTGCGTGAATGGCCTGATTTCCATACCGATGTGCCTGCATACACCGATGCTTTGGCTGCTGCTCAGCAGTCAAGTGCTGTTTCGCGCCCTCGTGACGGGTTTGCAGGCTTTTCTGCGCCTTGGAAACTGGAAGGACCGGCCAACATCGGTGCGCGGATCAATTGTATCGAAATACACCCTACCATCCCCAACGTGATTTACATCGGCTACTCACATGGTGGCGTTTGGAGAACTACCAACGGTGGGTTGACTTGGACGTCTGTTTTCGACGACCAAAGTTTCCTGTCCATTGCAGACATTGAGATAGACCCAAGCAACGGAATCGTGTATGTTGCCACAGGCGACCCCAATATTAGCGGCTACCCCTTCATTGGCGATGGACTTTGGTGCAGCCTCGACAATGGCAGTACCTGGCAGCATATTGGGCTTGAGGATCAACGCATTATTTCGAAAATTGTATTGAACCCTCAATTCCCCAACACGCTCTACATCGGTGCCATGGGACTCCCGTTTGAGCGCAACAACGACCGCGGTTTGTACAAAACCACCAGCATTGGGGCATCCTGGCAGCAAAAATTGTTCTTGTCCGACGAGGCTGGGATCATCGACCTCGTCATGTCGCCATTAGATCACAACACCTTGTACGCTGCTGGTTGGGACCGTATCCGCAACAACCAAGAAAGTGTGGTGAGTGGGAATAACGCGCGGATTTGGAAAACTATTGACGGGGGGAATACCTGGACAAAACTCGGTGGTGGCCTGCCGGAAGACGAACAGAGCCGCATCGGGCTCGCCATCGACCCGTTCAACGAAAATCACCTTTTTGCCTCCTATGTGAACACCGACCTGGTTTTTTCGGCCCTGTATGAAACCTTTGACGGCGGACAAACCTGGAACGAAAACCCTTGCGAAGGCCTTGATTTTGGGTTCCAAAGCAATTTCGCCTGGTATTTTGGGAAAGTTCGAATCAACCCCTATAATCCCCTGGATGTATGGCTGTTGGGCGTACAAAGCTGGCGCTCCCAAAATGGCGGCGAAACCTGGGAGTTGGCTGCAGGCTTTCAACAAGATGTACACGCAGACCATCACGACCTCGCATTTCTTGGCCCACAATCCTACCTGCTCGCCACCGATGGTGGGCTCTACCGCTCTACCGACAATGCCACCAATTGGCAAAAAATAGAAAACATCCCTACCACGCAGTTTTACCGAGTAGCCTACAACCTGCATCAACCGCAACTTTACTACGGTGGCGCACAAGACAATGGTACCAGTGTAGGCAATGCCTCCACCCTTGAAGATTGGACGCGTGTTTTTGGCGGAGATGGGTTCCAAGCCGTTTTCCACCCTTTGGACCCTCAGGTTTTTTACTACGAAACCCAAAATGGGGGCATTTATGGAACTGTAGATGGCCAAAATTTCGACTACGCCAAAGATGGCATCGACAATTCCGACCGTCAGCATTGGGACATGCAGTACCTCTTGAGTAGCCACGATGCCAATATTATGTACACCGGTACGCATCGAATCTACCAGGGTTTCGGCCACCTGCCCGTTTGGACGCCCATCAGCGAAGACCTCACCGACGGCAATGTTTTTGGGGCCCGTTACCATACCATCAGCACCCTGCACGAAAGCCCAATCGACGCCGATTTACTTTATGTGGGTACCACTGATGCCAATGTTTGGCGCGGTCGCCCCGGCACGCAGTCCTGGACGAACATCACGGCCGGCTTGCCCGAGCGCTACGTTTCTTCGGTAAAAGCCTCGCCCTCAGATGCAAATCGGGTGTTTGTAAGCCATACTGGGTACAAAAGCAATGATTTTACTCCACGCATCCACCGCTCCGACAATCAGGGGGATACTTGGACGCCCATCGTGGGTGATTTGCCCAATCTGGCCGTGAACGATTTGTTCATCTTGCCCGGACACCAGGACTCGGTCCTATTTGCCGCTACCGATGGCGGGGTATATGGCACTACCAATGGCGGACAACATTGGGAGCGCCTGGGCACAGGTATTCCCATTGTGCCCGTGTATGACCTCGAGATGAACCCGGCCGAGCATACGCTCATAGCGGGCACTTACGCCCGGAGTATGCTGTCCTTCCCCTTGGATTCCTTAAAATTGGGTGAAAACTCCAGCACGTTTACCCCCAATGGCTACGCCCAGCCAACGCTCAGCATTTCGCCCAACCCGGCGTCTGCGGCTACGGTTTTAAAAGTTGAAAACTTGAAATCCAAGCAGATTGCGGAGGTCAGTATTGTTGACCTTTCGGGCAAGGTTTTGCTCAAACAGCAATTCCAGGGCTTTGGGAAACACGAGGAAACTATTGATTTGCAGGACCTTGCGCCGGGGATTTATATCGTCTATGCCCGGTCGGGAACTGAGATCTGGGGCGCGAGGAAGTTTGTGGTGGCCCGGTGATGTTTGATACCAATGGCCTTAGTGCAGGAGGCCGTCTCATAAGTCACGTTTTCCTTTTCACCGCAGAGGCGCAAAGACGCAGAGTTTTTGATAATCTACCTGTTATGACTCTGCGCCTTTGCGCCTCTGCGGTGAAAAACTACTTATGATACAACCTCCTGTACTACAACACCACGCGCAACACCCGCTCCAACAACTCAAACTCCACCGGCGTTTCCCCCAAAAACTCCCCATCCGCTTCTAGCAGGGTAGGCGTGTCGCCCACATGTTCCACACGAATGCTGCGGGCCTGATGCCCTTCTATTCTGGAATGTTGGAGCAAGCTGCCGTCATAAAACCGGGGCGTTTGCAGTACCACTTCCAGTTTTGAAATCTTTCGGGCGAAGGTGAGCGCAAACAACCCATCGTCGGGCACGGCCTGGGGCACGAACTGCATCCCGCCGCCGGAGAAACGGCACAGACCGATGTTGATGGTGTAGAAAAAATCTTCAACCGATTGATTGTCAAAGGTGATACGCGCCTTGCTGAGTTGGTATGCCGTGAGGTATTGGATTATTTTTAGCAGGTAATGCGCTTTGTTTTTGGCCGGACTTTCCGTCAGTTTTTTCCCGATAAACCCGTCGTAGGCCATGCCCGCCACGTTCACAAAATAGCGCGACTGCGTTTGTCCGTCGCGCTGGTATTTGACCAAACCGATGTCCTGCTGTACGGTTTTTAGTTCTAGGAGTCGTTCAAGGCGCAGGCGTGGGTTGGTGGGAATGCCATACTGCCGAGCCCAATCGTTGCCGGTGCCAAAGGGCAGCAAGGCGTAGTTGATTTCAGAGGGCGGCACGAATGATTGACTAAAAATCCCATGTACCAGTTCGTGGTTCGAGCCATCGCCGCCGATGCCGAGCAGGTAGCGTCCGCCTTTGAGCAGGGCGTTTTCGACCAATTGGGCGGCATGTCCGCGGCGTTCGGTGAACTGCACGGTGTAGGCGAAACCCAGTTCCTGCAAAAGCCGTTCAATGTGTGGCCATTGTCGTTCCACCGCCCCGCCCCGTGCGGCGGGGTTGGCGATGATGTGCCAAAAAGGTTGCTCGGTCATGATGGGCAAATGTAGTTTTTTCGGGGAATTGTTGGGGGTAGAAGAAAAGTTGGGGGTGTGGATTGTGGGGCAAAGTATTTATCTTTGTAAAAAAATCACTCCATGCAAGCTATCGAAACGACTGGACAAGTTGATCAATCCGGCAACCTGAAGCTCCTGGCTCCACTCAAACTGCGCAACCAAAAGGTTCGGGTGATTATTTTGCTTCAAGAGCCTGATGATATTGAGGATAAAACCTGGCTCTACGCTACCCAAAACCCTGCTTTTGATTTTTTGAACGAACCAGGAGAGGACATTTATTCGCTTCAGGATGGTAATCCGATTTTGTCATGAAGTGGGTATAGTCGATCAAAAATTGAGAACATTGTTTGGCTTGTAAGTCTTTTTTTTACCTTTGCACCATGTTTCAACCCATCATTTCCGACGGTATTATTATTCGCCAGTGTGTGCACACCTGACGTGGTAAGGCTGTTTGGAAAAACAGAAACCCCGGCTGGTGTGCAAACTGGCTGGGGTTTTTTGATTGGTCAATATTGCAAAAGTTTTAAATCATGGATTATCCAACAGTGAAGTACTTGAAGAGTCTCATTAAAGACTTTGATTATTCAGACGAAGGGTCAACTTATCCATTTTTCCTTCAATATTTTGAAGGTTTAACCACCCTTAAGCCGGAGAATATAGCAGTAGGGATAAGCTTTACCTATGCTTGGATGCCTACAATTTTAAAAACACAAAAATTTACTACTGAGAATCTAGAGCAATGTGCTGAAATTTTGAATAAAGTCAAACGTGGTACAAAAGCATTGAGTAATGGAGAGCTAGCATTTTTGGTAAGTATTTTTAACAACTCTGAGGTAGGAACCTCGAAACTGCTACACTTTATTGCACCAACCATTTTCCCAATTTGGGATTCGCGCGTTAAGGTTCATTTTCCGAAAAAATGTACTTATGAAAGGTATAAGGAATGGTGTGATGAAATGGTTCAACAACTAGAGTTTGATGAAGTCTATTCCCAAACGCTTTCTGAATACTCCCCTAAACCGGATTATTCACCTAGTAAAATTCGTATATTGGAACTGCTACTATTCTGCAATGGCAGGAAACAACTAAAAGAGAAAAGAGAAAATGCAAGAAGAGAGGGAGTCGCCGTTCGAGAATCACATTGACGTTTTGCACTTCAAATATCCTCAAATTATCACAGTCAAAATAATTTAGCATTTGGTACAAAATTTTAGCTCTACTAGTCCAACTCAAGATAATTGTGAAACAACCCACCTCCATACCGCCCGAGTACCGCCCCTGGCTTGAAAATCTCAAGTCAAGGATTCGTGCTGCTCAAATCAAAGCGGCATTGTCGGTGAATGAGCATTTGATTCGGCTGTACTGGGAGTTGGGGCAAATGATATCGGAACGTCAGGAACATGCACAATGGGGGGATGCTGTGGTTGAACAAATTTCGCTCGACTTAAAAGCAGAATTTCCAAACCTGACGGGCTTTTCAAAAGTTAACCTCCATTATATGCGCCGCTTCTATCTGTTTTATAAGGGTGCAGATGAATTTGTTCAGCAACTTGCTGAACAAATTCCATGGTGGCATAACATCTTGATTTTCACAAAGTCAGACACTCTGGAAACAGCCCATTTCTATCTCCTGTCCACGGTACAAAACCATTGGTCAAGAGCGGTATTGGCAGTTCAAATCGAATCCCGGTTACACGAACGTCAAGGTCAAGCCATCACGAATTTTGCTCAAACCTTGCCACATCCCCAGGCCGACTTGGCGCAGCAAACCCTGAAGGATCCCTATCTCTTTGATTTTCTGTCGATGACCTCTTCCATGCACGAGTTGGATATGGAAAAACAGCTGACTGATCATATCGTGCGGTTTTTACTGGAGTTGGGCGCAGGATTTGCGTTTATCGGGCGGCAACACCCCTTGCAGGTGGGTGATAAGACCTATGCGCTTGACTTACTTTTTTACCATATCCGTTTGCGCTGCTTTGTTGCCATTGACCTGAAAATGGAAGCATTTGAGCCCGAACATGCTGGGAAAATGAATTTTTACCTCTCTGCGGTGGATGATTTGTTGCGTACCGAGTCCGACAACCCCAGTATAGGCATCATCCTTTGCAAGTCAAAAAACAGAATTGAAGTTGAATACGCCCTGCGCGACCTGAACAAACCAATCGGCGTGAGCCAATGGATACTGACTCAAAATCTACCCGCCGAAATCCAATCGGCATTCCCAACCATTGAACAACTAGAACAAGAACTTTCCGAACATCCCCAATCAACCAAGTCCACAAATCCACAGCAATAATGTACCGCGAATTCAAGCACCTCAACCTCCCCGCCATCGACGCCGAAATCCTGCAATTTTGGGAAGACGAAAAGATTTTTGAAAAATCGGTCGAACAACGCCCAGCCGATAACTCCTTTGTGTTTTACGAAGGCCCGCCCTCGGCCAATGGCAAACCCGGCATCCACCACGTGATGGCGCGCACAGTGAAAGACCTGTTTTGCCGTTACAACACCCTCAAAGGGTTCCGTGTGGCCCGCAAAGGCGGCTGGGATACGCATGGATTGCCCATCGAATTGCAGGTCGAAAAAGAACTAGGTATCACGAAAGAGGATATCGGCAAAAAAATCACGGTCGAAGAATACAACAGCGCCTGCCGCAGCACGGTGATGCGCTACAAAGACCTCTGGGAAAACAAAACCCGCCTGATGGGCTATTGGGCCGATTTGGACAATCCCTACATCACCTTCGAAAACAGCTACATCGAAACGGTGTGGTACATGCTCCAACGCCTTTACAAAAAGCAGACGGCGGATGGACTTTCGTTTTTGTACAAAGGGTTTACCATTCAACCCTTCAGTCCGGCAGCAGGCACGGGCCTGAGTTCGCACGAATTGAATATGCCGGGGACGTATAAGGAAGTGACGGACATCTCTGCGGTGGCCATGTTCCGTGTAATCCGAAACGCTGTTTCGGAGACCCTCTTCGATTCCGAAGACGAAGATGTACGCATCCTCGCCTGGACGACCACGCCTTGGACCCTGCCTTCCAACGTAGCGCTTACCGTCGGCCCGAAAATCGAATACGTGAAGGTCAAAACCTTGAGTCCGTATACCGGTTTGCCGGTCAGTGTGGTGCTGGCCAAAGCCCGGGTGGCTGGGTATTTCAATGCAGACGATGAAAACCAGGCCTTTGATTCGTTCAAAGTGGGGGATAAAAAACTGCCCTATCAAGTTGTAAAAGAAGGCATTAAGGGTAGCGACCTGGTCGGCATCCGTTTCGAACAATTGCTCCCAACCCCGGCTGCTTCCACCCCCGAACTCGAAGAAAAGGCCTTCCGTGTTATCCCCGGCGACTGGGTGACGACCGAAGATGGCACAGGGGTGGTCCACACAGCGCCCTATTTCGGTGCGGATGACTTTCGGGCCTGCAAAGCAGCGGGCATTCCGTTTATCGGTTTGCCGAATGAAAAAGCCCCGGATTTGCCGTTCCCGCTCGTGGATCGCCAGGGGAAATTCGTGGATGAGGTGCCCGAATTTGGCGGTCGCTACGTCAAAGCCGAGTACTATCCTGTTGAAATTCAAAAAGATAAGGAGTTCAAACCGACGGATTTGCTCGTTTCCCTGCGCTTGAAGGAAGACAACAAAGCCTTCAAAATCGAGAAATACAAACACACGTACCCGCACTGCTGGCGTACGGAAAAACCCGTTTTGTACTACCCGCTGGATTCCTGGTTCGTGCGGGCCTCGGCAGCCAAAGAACGCCTGTCGGAACTGAACAAAACCATCAATTGGCACCCGGAAAGTACCGGTACGGGTCGTTTTGGACAGTGGCTCGACAACCTGCAAGACTGGAACCTTTCCCGTTCGCGCTACTGGGGCATCCCGCTCCCGATTTGGCGCACGGACGATGGTGAGGAGGAAATCTGCATCGGGTCGGTACCCGAACTACAGGAGGAAGTTGCAAAGGCAAACGCGCAGCATGGCCTGAACCAAACCCTGGCCGAAGACCTGCACCGCCCGTACATCGACGAGGTGGTGTTGGTATCGCCCAGCGGCCGACCCATGCGCCGCGAACTCGACCTCATCGACGTGTGGTTCGATTCCGGCGCCATGCCCTATGCACAATGGGGATTGGATTATGAAAAAATA
>JALHPW010000137.1 GCA_022842255.1 Saprospiraceae bacterium
ATAAACCCAATAAACCCTTCATCAACCTCACAAACCCGCCTGAATACACCCTTCTCAGAGTGTTTTAATTTGGCACAGTTTGCCGCTAGAAAAGCGGCGTGTCAGACTAAACTCATTCTTTTATAAACTTCGCTTTGCCCACCAAGACACCCGAGCGGTCAAAACCGCTGAGTAGGTACATTCCGGCTGGGAATTGCGACACGTTAAGGTCGGTATAGGTATCACCCGAAGTGTTTACTACCGCTACGCGGCGACCAAAGAGGTCATATACTTCGAGACGGCCCACACCGTCCATGTTCTCAACCAGCAACAGCTCAGAAGTTGGGTTGGGCGATACCCGCATGGCCACCGCGTCGGCAGGGCTAAAGGTGCCTACGGAGCCGCATTTGCCTTCCCCAATTACGAAATCATCGAAATAGGAGGTTACGTCAACGCCGGTTGCATCGACACCCAAGTCAAAGAATACGGTCAAACGCTTGTACTCGCCATTGTCTGGCACAGCTGAAAAGTCGAACGTGAGTTCTTCCCACTGATTGATCAAGGTGTTGGCAACTGGTAGTTCAAACGCTGGTGCGCCCGTGGCCGAACCTTCCACTTTCATGGCAAAGTTGCCGATGTGGTCCATGTGGACTTTGGCTTTGATGGTTTTCACACCTTTCCAATCGATGGGCGATTCCAGGTCTGGGAACGAATACATCCCGGCAAAGGGCAAACCATCGCCGGCTTTCACGAATTTACCCACTTTGCTGCTGGTGTTGATACCGGCAGGATTCGGGTTGTCAATTACTTCAAACTGATAGCCCGCTGCTTCCAGGGAACCGTTGGCGAAATACTTGAAATTCAAGGTAGTAGGTGCTGCTTCGTGGTCTACAATGCAACCATTGTAACCAGCACGCGCCCAACGAATATTGTCGAAGAAGTAAGTGCCGCCACCGGTTGGGCTAAGTACGTTGGTGAAAATGACCAATTTGTTGTGGAGCGTACCAATTGCACCGCTGAAGTCGATGTCGAATTTGTACCAGGTATTGCCTGTCGTCAGGGTATCAAAAATCTCTACCCCAGGGCCGTTTCCTTCCAATTTGAACAGGAACGGAACGTTGTCCGTAGGAGCCCATACCAACATGGAAAGGTGGTTGTACACGCTCAAGTCTGGTGGAGCTGGGAATTCGATACCAACCCCTGCAAATTCAGTACCTGCGCCGCCTGGGTCGGTGTATTCGCCTACTTTAAGCGAGCCGTTTTCAGGTGCCAGGTGTGGGTTGTTTACCACTTTCAAGTCGCTTGCACCGTAGAAAATCTGGGTGTAGTTGCGCTGGCATTCAAAGTCGTCAATGATGTTCAATACTGGTACGACGCCGTCGCATGGGTCGATGGTGATTTCCGTCTGGCGCAGGTTATCAAAATACCATTTTTGACCTGCATTTGCGGTTCCGGCATTGAAAATGATACGCACTTCCCCAAAATTGGTAATACCACTGAAGGCCGAAAAGTCGAAACTCAAAGTCTCCCATGCCCCTGGGGTAGTAACCTCTGCCTCGGCTTCCTTATTGCCTTCTGTAGGTGAGTTGAGGATCAGCGTCACGGTACCGCCACCCAGTGGGCTAAGTACATCGAGGTTGAACTGTGGGTAAATCGACAGATCAAAGTTCGTCAAGGAGATACCCTGCAAAGTGGAAAACGCCGATGAACCTTTGGTGTAGCAACCCACCTGGGTAGAGCCGTTCACCGCATTAGGGCTTGGATTATTAACCGGTCCCTCGAACACCCCGTGAATCGGTTCGTTCTGGTCCAATGGCTGCCATCCCAAGTGAATGCCATCCTGGAAATCTTCGAGTGGTGGTGCAGCACTCGGCGCCGCAAGTTTGATATTGTCAATGTGGTACACATCCCCAGGCTCTCCATTCACACCAGCGTTGAAGAAGATAACAAATTTATTGTGGCCTTTACCAATCTGGCTGCTGAAGTCCACCGTGTACGTCACCCACTTGTTCAACTCGGTCACTTGAGTACCTACTTCCATCGGAGGGTTCGGACCACCTTCGAGTTTGATGAGCAGGTTGCCGGTTTTAGGCGCCCATACCTGGCAAGAGAACTGGTTGCGAACGGTAAGGTCAATTGGGTTTTGGTAATCAATCTGGAGGTTGGAATATTCCGTACCTGGGCCACTTGGGTCCTCAAACCGGCCTACTTTAGGAGAGTTGTTGTCGCCCGTAAGCGCCGGATTGGCTACTACCGAGAAGAAAGACCAATCGCCCGTGTAGGTTGCATTGCGGTTGCATTCAAAGTCGTCAATGATGTCAGGATCGGGGGTGTCGTTGGGGCAAGGGTTGGGTACCGCGCACACATTGTCAAAGTAATACGTGTCGCCACTGGTTTCCACACCTGGGTCGAAGAACATGACTATTTTACTCAACCCGGTATTGCCCGCCTGGGCACTGAAGTCGAAGGTATACGTTTGCCAGGCACCCGTTACCGCGATGTTTTTGATTACTTCAAAGCCACCTCCGGTGCCTTCGAGTTTGAACAAAATTTGGGTAGGTGCCGTAGCAAGCACATCAATTTTGAACTGGTTGTATACCGAAAGGTCGAATGGTGTGCCATTGTCGGCCAAAATCAAGCTGTAAGCATGTGCTGTTGATTTTACATACTGCGCACAGTTCGCGCTGGAGTTGATGGCACTCGGCGTAGGGTTGGCAACTGGAGCGGTCAACACACCGTCAAGACCCAGGAAATTGAGCCCAGGTCCTTCAAAATCGGCATAGCAAATCTCTGCTTTCTCCGCACGGATATCGTCGAAGTAGTAAGTAGCGTTGTCGCCCAACACAAATGGGTTGAAAGAAACCAAAACCGTTTTGAGGTTGGTCAAGCCAGCACCCGAAGAAAGGTCGAATGTGTATTCTACCCATTGGTTGGCCACTGTGATGTCGACAAATTTTTCAACCGCCGGACCGCCGGGGCCTTCCAATTTGAACAAGGCCTGGCAAGGTGCCGTGGGCGACCAGATCTTCATTTTGAACTGGTTGTTTTCGCTGATATCCAGCGTAGTAGGGAACGTGTACAACGCGAAGCAGAAATCGAATGCTCCTGCGTTGGTGTACGAACCGACCCCGGCACTGGTGTTTACACCCGATTGGTCCGGGTTGGTCACCGCACCATTATAGGTGCCGTTGAGGCCAATCCATGCAAGGTCAGATGCCCCGCCTTCAAAGTCCTCGTAAGTCACTTGGGCATTTACCCCCAAGATGCCAAACATTAGAAGCAAGGCTGTGATAAAGAAATTTTTCATAAGCAACAGAAATTGGTTATGTATGTGAAAATGAGTTAGTTACATGTTATTTGTACGCGGATTTTACGCCCCCACACTGTTTTCCCACCATGCGAGGGCCTTATGACCCCGCACTATTTTTAGCCACGAATTGCACGAATTTGCACGAATTTCCGCCGTGCGAGGGTCTTTCGTCCCCGCATTGTTTTTTGCTACGAATTGCACTAATTTTCACGAATTGGATGTGCTCCATTTTAAATTCGTGTCAATTTGTGCAATTAGTGGCTAAAATCACTCAACCACTAATTTTTTGGCCATTACCCCGCCCATCTCGTTTTTTATCTCCAACAAAAACACCCCGCGTGGAAGGTTTTGCAATCGAACCTGTTCCTGAAAAACACCCGCGTTCATGGCCCTGTCCCTAAAAAGTGTTTGCAGTACTCTGCCCTCCAAATCCAGAATCTGGGCACTCAATACTTGTTTCTTTAAAATGGAAAATTCAAGATTCAACACCGCATTGTTGGCTGGCAGTGGGTTGGGGAAAACCAAGGCGTCGAAACCGTGCTTTTCTACGAACACTTCTTCCGCAGGCGAACTATCTGCCTGAAAACCAATGGCTTGTAAAGCCGGGGCAATTTCCGGGTTTTGCATAAATAATTGCCAAAGTAAACCCGTTCGGTAGTTTTCAATCATGGCCACGATTGGCCCTTGGTCAATGGCCAAATACGAAGGTGCAAACCAGTTTTGATTGAGATTGAAAGCGTCCAAAAAGCCATACGAACTCCAAAGCCTTTCCCCGCGCACCCGATAGAAATGCCGCAGTGCAGCTAGGCATTCCTGTGGCGCATATGGCATGCTGGATAAGGCTGCTGTTGGGGAAATAGTGCCGTCATCGTTGCTTGGGTAAATATCGTGCGCCGAATACCCGTTCGGGCCATCGCAGGAGGTCAAACCCCAGCAATCGGCGGAATAGCCCTGGTGGTTTTTCGGGTTGGCGATGGAATAGGCATGTTGGATGAGGGCGTGGTTGCGGTTGCGGACGAAGTAATTGCAGAAGGCGTCTTTCTTGCCACGGGGGTCAAAGCCCAAATAGGAATAATGGGCAAAAAACATCGGTCCGCCGCCAAATGGCCCACAATAGATTTTATGGCCAAAATGGATGCTGTTATTGGCGTAATTCCCAGACGTCCAGCCCGTTTGGTACAAACTGGCGGGCACCGGGTGGGTCGGCGAAGCCGCAGCAAGGATGTACACAATTTGCGCTTCATAGAAACCGCGCAACGCAAAATTCATCTGCCACCCGTAGTTCGGCGACCAGTGCCAATACAGCACGCCACTGTTGTTTTTCCGGTACCAATCCCATTCCACCTCTTCCCAAAGCCCGGTGATGACATCCCGGAGCGCGGATTCGAGTGGCGTGTTTTGGTCAAAATATTCCCGGGCAGCGAGCAGTCCCTGCATCAAAAACGCCGTTTCCACCAAATCCCCACCGTTGTCGTATTGGCTAAACGGAACCACGTTGCCGTTCGTACCATTCATCCAATGCGGGAAAACGCCATGAAACCGGTCGGCAAACTGCAAAAAAGAAGCGATTTGAATCATTCGGTCCACTGCAGCCTCCCGGGTCACCCAGCCTCGTTCTGCTCCCACGATGATCGCCATGATACCAAAGCCCGACCCGCCAGTAGTCACCACATTGGGGTCGCCATTGGAGCGTTCCCGTGCAAGTCCACTCACCGGATGCCCATAATCCCAAAAATAGCGAAAAGTGGCCCGCTGGGTCATTTCGAGCAACTCCTCATCACTCATGGCTTGGGTAGTCGCTGCCACCTCGTTGGACGAAGCACTTTCGGAAGCACCTGCCAGGGCCGCTATTTTGTACTTTCGGCTTAGGTTTTGTCCTTCATCCCCCGTCCAATCGGTTGCGATTGGCTCTTTGCCCACTTGTTTCAAAAACTCGAAGGAAGCTCCTCCATTCACGGAGCGGTAAATTTTATACCCCGTTACATTGGGTTCAGCATTGGGTTGCCAAGTCAGTTCTATGTGTTGTTCATAGCCAGTAGCAGCTACACCGCCGGGCGCGGAGGGCGTTTGGGCTTCCGTGCAAGTGTTTGCAAAAAGAAGGGCGAGCAGTGTGAATCGGGCTTTGGTCATGTGCTTTTGATGTCAGCAGCATTCCTTTTTTAATTTCAGGAAGAAATTGGGATGCCGGCTTTTTTGACAGGATGAAATTATGACAATCCCCTCCCTTTCAAAGAAAAACACACCTCACCACTACTACGCCATGAACAAAACTGGCCAAATAGGCCTCAAAACGCCATGATAAACTCGGTCAAATTGGCTTCTTCCGACAAACCGAGTTTTTTGCGCAGCCGATAACGTTTGTTTTCAATGCCCCGGATAGAGATATTGAGCAGGGGGGCAATCTCCTTGGAAGAGAGGTTCATTTTCAAATAGGCCGCCAATCGGAGGTCTCCGGGCGTAAGGTCCGGGTACGCCTGCATAAGCCGTTTGAAAAAATCGTCGTGCACCCGGTTGAATGATTCCTCAAAAATTTCCCAATCGTGGTCGCCCTCCAGATGCGCATCGATTTCCCGAACAATCTTGGAAAGGGAGCGCGGTTCGTTTTTTGAATCCAACAGGTTGTCTTTCAAACTCTGTAACGCTTCGTTTTTTCGAATCAGGTTGAAAGCCGCATTGGACAATTCGCGGCTCTTATTCTCCACCTCCAACATCAGGATTTCGCGCTCCTTCTCCGTTTCCAAACGCTGCCGTTGTCGTTCCAGTCGGCGACGATTGTACACTTCCAACATCCACATCAACCCCAAAAACACCAAGGCGTACCCCCCAAATGCCCAGCCAGATCGATACCAGGGCGGTTCAATCCTGAATGCCACCACAGCCTCCGCACCGCCGGCCTCACTTCGCACCCGGAAAGTGTAACGCCCGCTGGGCAGGTTGGTAAATTCCTTCTCCGACAGGAAAGCCCAGGGCGACCAGGACTTGGAAAACCCTTCCAAAAACCACGAAAATCGGACCGGGTGTTCAAAAAAAGGCTGGGCAAACTGGAATTCCAAGCTATTGTGCCCAAAGGCGAAGGACAGGTCTTCACCCGGCACAAACGATTGGTTATCGGTTGTTTTTATCATCCGCACCATCGTGGGCGGCAGGGCCCTCGGACTGGTTTTGGCAGCGGCTGAATCCTTATTGAGCAGGGCAAAGCCATTTTCAAGGCAAAAAAGGTACTCGCCACCTGGCAATATTTCCACATGCTCGAAGGACGGCACGAGTGCAAGCGGGATTTTTTGGGGAGTTCCATGCTGTGGATGCAGCCAAAGTCCTGTACTATCGAGCGCAAACATCTCGCCTGGCCTTCCCGGCAACCATTTTTTGGCGGCAACGGGTTCAAATCTAGTTCGCCCTCCTTCGTTGCGCAGCAACAGGGCCGTTGGCAACGCATTGACGACCACCGCCCCTGTATCGGGCATTACGCTCAATCCCAGTTGGAAATCCGTGGGCAGCCCGTCATCACGGGTAAAGGCCTTAAATTCACGCACCTGCAAATAGTCCTCGCTCAGACGAAGCCGAAAAAGGCCTTTGTTGGGATGTGCGCCCCAAAGGTTGCCCTCTGGGTCGAACACGATTTTTTTCAATGGCTCACTGAACCCACCAACCCGCCCCAAGAGGTTCCAGGAACCCCCAGTTTGTTTTTCAAACAACACAAGCCCGGTATAGGTGGCTTGCAAAAGCAGGTTGGGGCGCCCGGGTAAGGTCACGGTACACCAGCCTCCTGTGATGTTTGAAATACGCCGCACCGCATTCCCCTCGATGATGAATGTGCCACTGTTGTGCCCACAAATCAATTGATTTTCAAATACTTGTAATTGCCAAACTTGCCCTTGCGACCCTTCCACCAAGGTAAATGGGGCTGGAATGTGCGGAGCCGAATAAGGGGTCTTAAAAACGCCTTGGTTGGTACCAATATACAAATGACCTTGGTGAACGGCTGCCGTGTACACGGTTCCGATTTTGCCAGTCTGGTCCGTAAAAAACATCAGGGGCGAGCGCAGTGCGGCAAAGTCGATTCCGCGGTCCAACCCAAGCCAGAGATTGCCATCCCGGTCTTCCAAAAGCGCCAGTACGGTGTTGTTTTGGAGCCCATTTTCCCGATGTAAATGGCTGCGTAATTGACCGGAGGGAAACAAAATATAAACCCCATCGAGGATGGTGCCCACCGCCCAACCCCCATCCCGTAAAGCCACAGCCTTGTTGAGCTGTTTTTTGCGAAATACTTCGTTGAGCGGGCTATCCCAAGGCACACAAAGACCGTTTTGCAAGTTGAAAATGCCATCATTGGAGGTACCTGCCCAGATACCACCCCGGCCGTTTGGTACCAGAAATTGCACGATTTTGCCCTTGAGTACCTCCGAGCCGGGCAATTCCCGAAAAGTATTGTCGGGCAACATTTCATACAAACCACGCTCGATGACCGGCAGGACAACTTGGCCATTCACCGCTTGGGCAAACATGATGGCGTTGGGTGGCTTAATGGGCACAACCTTCTGATAATCATATTTGTAGAGGGTAGAAAACGATTGAAAAAGCACATAGTCGGGCATCACTAAAATATGCCAAATCTCTTCTTTACCAACCTGAGATTCCCCCAACTGAGCACTTAGGGAAGTGTAATTCAAACGCCCCGAACGGTCTTTTGCCCAAAAACCAAACTCGGCGAAGCCTCCACAAAATATTTCCCCGGAACGCCCCACGCCCACTGCCCGCACGGCCTGCTTTTCAGGCAAGGCAAAGTGCCGCCAACGCGTGCCGTCGAACTCCATGAGTGTACCGTTGTTGCCGGTATACAACCAACCCTCCTGCGACTGGACGAGCGACCAGTTTTGGTTTTGTGCTTCGTAGTCAGCTGGTTGAAAATTGCGCAACCGCGGTGCTCGTTGGGCGACTGCCTGCAGGGCTACAAGGCAACAAAGCCAGCATAGTATATTTTTGAAATGCGTCTGCACCGGGCAAAACTACCTATTTTGCTGCAAGGTGTGTTTGGCATGGGCCACCAGATCTGGGAAAAAGCCGTTGAAATCTTCCGAAAACCCATCAATTTCCTGAAAAAAGGTATCCGAAAGGGCTTGAATATCAAATTGCCCAGAAAGCCGCGTGCTAAAACGCTGCAACACCCAGTCCAATCCATCGCGGCGGGTATATCCGTGCAGGAATTGCCCGGCCAACATTTTTGGGAGCCGTTCCTGCAGGATTGGAGGCATTTCCGAGGCCCTTTTTTCGAGCTGTTGGTAGGTCTTTTGCGCAAAGGTCTCAAACGCTTCCGCTGTGTGTTTTTCCCAATGAATGGCCAAGAGGTAATCGTACAAAATATCCACAAACGGGGGCGCGTACCGCCTGGCCAATGGCCGTATCCTGGTCACGCTTCGATCGGTGAGCGGGTGGTTGTCGGTATAGGAATCGATGGCACGGTGCAGCAGGATACCGTGCTGAACCGGCCTGGGATAACGCTCCCAATCATGCCCTTTCACAAAATCGCCAATAAAGTTGCCAAGCAGGAGGTCTTCGTCGCCGAAGGACAGGAAGCAGTGGGCTAGGTGGTTCAAATTGATTGGAAATTGAGAAATTAGGATATTGGGGTGTTGAAGTTTACGCCTTCGTACACATCAGAAAAATTGAGTTCAAGCCCTAAAATGGGTACGGGGAATTTTTCATCGGACAGGAAATAGGTATTGGCCTCCCATTCTCCCAAAGCGGTTTTGTAGCGAAGTTCTACCCAGGATTTTTCGGAGTCTACCAAGAGGTAATTTTGTAGGGATTCGATGTTTTTGTAACGGATAAATTTGTCGACCGAATCCTCAATTCGCGAGTTTTTGGAAATGACCTCGATGATAACGCAGGGGTGTTTTATAAAATACGCATCACCTCCCTCCAGGTCGATTGGGTCGTTGGTGACTACGATATCTGGGTAGGTGTAGTCTTTACCAGGCGCAATTTGAACCTTGACATTTTCTTGAAATATATCAAACGCTCCTTTTTTTAACAAGAGTCGGAGCAAAAGTGCCAGATTTATGCAAATAGTGTTATGTATGCGTGTAGTGCCGGGTATGGGTATCAATTGGTTATTTACGAATTCGTGCCGAACGTCCGAACGTTCTTCAAACTCGACGTACTCCTCGACCGTCATGGGGCGCGAATCGGTCAAAACGTATTCTTTCATGGGTAAAAATTTTGCTCGACAAAAATAAGCAAACACGGCAGACTCTCTCAAAGTTTTGATCTTTGCGCCGAAACCGCTACCTTTTGCTACAAAACCTGCAAGGTTTTAAAAACCTTACAGGTTTACGTGCTAAACAGCCATTTACATCCGCCCACCATGCCCAATTCAAATACACCCAAACTGAGATCGGAAGAGCGTC
>JALHPW010000138.1 GCA_022842255.1 Saprospiraceae bacterium
ATTTAAGGCAGGAACGCTACCTCCGGGAGGTGTTCGACTTATACAAAACAGGACTCGAATCGGGTGTATTTCTTGAAAACGGACATATTTCTCGCTTCACCTACACCAATATTGCGCTCACGGCCCTGCGTTTGAAGGAGTTTGATTGGGCGCACCTGTTTCTGCTGAGCAACCGCGAAAAGTTGCCTGACCTACAACGACAAGGGACTTTTGCCTTCAATCTTGCGCGTTATCATTGTGAGCGCGGCGACTACGACCAGGCCATGTCGCTGCTTCTGGCCATGGATTTTGATGATGTGCCACAAAACCTCACGGCCAAAGCCATGCTGGCAAAAATGTACTGGGAAACCAATGCGCTGGACGCTTTGGAAAGCCTTTTGGCCAGCCTTTCGGCCTATCTCCGGCGCAAACGACAGGTATCGGAACAACAACGAACGGCTTACCAGAATTTTGTCCGGCTGATGAAAAAGGTGCAAGCCCTGCCGCCTGGCAAAACAAATGCACGCACCGCGCTGCATGAAGAAATTGCCCAAACGGCGCTTTTGGCGGAAAAGGATTGGCTGCTTCGGATGGTGTGACTTAGAGCGTGGAACACGGATGCCACGGATGAGACACGGATTTTATTCGAATAGCAGCGTTTAATCCGTGTCTCATCCGTGGGATCCGTGTTCCACACTCTAAGTTTATCATTTCCGTAGCGACGGGTCCACCGCATACGCCTTTTCAAACCACTCGCCCGAAAGCTCTGGTTTGCCCATGTCGGTGTACGCCGAGCCGATGTAGAAATAAAGGGTGCCGGATTTGGTTTTGTCGGCATACTTCAGCGCTTCTTTCCATTGCTCGATGGCCTGCGGGAACTTCTTTTGCATGGCAAGTACCGCGCCCAGGTTCCGGCGTCCATCTACGAAACGCGGGTCGTATTCGACGGCTTTTCGGTACACCTCTTCGGCTTTTTCGGGTTGTCCGCGGGTGAAATAGATTTTACCCATGTTCGACAACACCTCGGAGTTGTTGCTGCGGTACTTGAGCGATTCCTGGTAGTCGGCCAGGGCTTTGTCCCAGGCTGCCCGTTGTTCCTCCGGGTTTTTCAGTACTTCGCCAAGACGGAAATAAGCGAGTCCGCGGCTGCCGTAGGCGTCGTGGTATTTTGGGTATAGTTCGATGCACTTGTCGTAGCATTCGATGCCGTGCCGCACTTGGTCCACATCTTTGACGATGCTTTCTTTTTCGTCCATGCCAATCCGCACCTGTTCGAGGGCATTGTGGTAATTGAGTTTGGCGCAATTGGGCGAATTGGCCAAATCCGCGGCATAAAGCGAGGCGCTGTCGTACCAGGCACCGTTGCGGAACACCGTTTTCAGGGAATAGGCGGCGAGCAACACACCGACGGCCATCCACAAGGCTGTGCCTTTGCCGTTGGGGTTCCAGACTTCGTTCAGGTCGTTGATTTTGAACACCTTACAGAAAAACCAGGCCACAGCCAGGGCGAACCCAAACGAAGGGATGTACAACAAGCGTTCGCCGTAGGAGGTACCAATCTGCATCAAAACGTTGCTAAAAACCGAAAACGTGGCTAGGTAAAACAGGATGGCGAAGGAGAGGAAATGCTTTTTCGGCAACTGGATTACCGCCCAAATGCCCATTCCAGTGTAGGCAAAAAAGCCCGCCAATGCCCGCCAATCGGAAAAATTCACCACCTTCATTTGCGGGTAGCCCATGTCGCTCACCAGCGGATGCGGGAAAATGAGGGTCCACAAATATCGACCGCACATCATAAAGGCCGAGGCCAAACGCTCTCCCTGGTTTTTGGTTTCGGCCATGAAGTTGTCGAGGATAGAATAAGTTTCCTGGTAGGGCTGCGCGTCGAGGATGCTTTTTCGAATCAAAAGGAAAATAACGGCGGGGACAAGTAGTACCCCCGTGACCTTGGCGACTTTACCCATAGAACTGGACGAAAAATACCACATTGCCAAGGGGAAAACCGCCATGAGCGTGATGGCACTTTCTTTGGAAAACATCGCGATGGTATAGGCCAGCGCTGCCAGCAAAAGCCACTTAACATTATCACTATCAATGTATTCCCAAATGGCTCGAAGTGTCAGCGTGCCAAAAAGCATGGCCAGGATTTCGTCGCGGCTTTTGATATTGGCCACTACCTCGGTGTGTACCGGGTGGGCCATGAACACCAGCACAGCGATTGCGGCCAACACAGGCGGGTAATCGATCAAAACACGCCGCCAGGTGGTCCACAAAACCCAGCCAGTGAGCGCGTAAAACAGCGCATTGAGCACGTGGCCAAGCATGGGATTGTCGGGGGCCAACTGCCATTCGAGCGTAAACATCGTCAGCGGAATAGGTCGGTAAAGCGAACCCACGCTGTTCCAGGAGCCAAAACGGTACTCGGTGGAAAAGATGAGGCCTAGGTTTTTCAGGCCGCCTTTGGTGATCCAGTTCGACTTGATGATCGAAAAATCGTCGAGGGTATATTGGTGTCCTAAGGTATTGGCATACAGCAGAAAACCCAGGATAGATGCCGCCAGTCCGACCCAAATGGCGCCTTTGGCCATGGGGTAATGTCGTTGTTTACCTGCCGAAGCTTTGGCGGAGGTGGAGGCGCTGGGGTTTTTCCGAAGCTGTGGGACGGGTTTGGCTAGTTTCTTTTTTGACATGTTGCTGTCGTGATTTTTCGTGGGCGAATGTACGGAAGGATTTTTGACCCATCCAACGGCTTGAAAGCATAGAACAGGTTATTATCCATGCGAAACTCCGTGTATCGCCCTACTACCCCTGTGTTAAAAAACCAATCTGCGTGCTACATTTGCCGCATGGCCGCCGAACCCTCCATCCTTTCTCGCCTGTTAAACTGGAACAAAAATTCCACCCCAGAAACGGTGGATGCCGAGCAGTATGCCGAAGCGTTTGATAAGTTTAAGGCGTTGCTGCTTGAGCAATACCAACTTCGGCTACAAACCAAAACCGCCAAACGCCTACCCATCAACCTTTCGGCCAAATCCACCGATTTTGGGATGGACCCCGACCGGGCACGAGCGTTCCTACCCACACAGACCATTGAAAGTCAAGATATTGCCAAGGAGATTGATAAAATCTTGCACACCCACGACCGCCTCCTGATCATCGGCGACCCAGGCGCGGGGAAGACCACCATATTGCTTTTTGCGGCCATCAATATCCTCATGGATAAGTCCCGCGAGCAGAAATTGCCTTTGATTATCAACCTGGCTACCTGGCAAACAGGACGGGATTTCAAGGAATGGTACGCACAAAGCATTGCCCATACTTATAGCCTTAGCTTGATTTTTGCGGAAGAACTGCTGCGTAGGAATGTTGTGGTGCCTTTTTTTGATGGGTTTGATGAAGTAGCAGAAGATGCCCGCGAGGAATGTCTTCAGCAAATGTCTGCCTACTTTGGCGACCAGCGCAGCCGACAACTCATCGTCAGTTCGCGTAAAAAGGAATACGCCGCGGTCAAAGCTGATGCGCCGGTGTATGCAGAATTTGAAGTACAACCCCTCACACTCTCCCAAATCAAAAAGGCGCTTTCCGAAAACGCCCAGACCCAGGCTGCCGACCGTGCCTTGCTGGATGCGATTGAGCGTGATGCGCATCTGGCCAAGGCGGTGGAAACGCCGTTTTACCTGAATACCGCTTCTTTTTTGTTTGGGAAGGGGCAGCGGACTTGGGGAGATTTCCCTTTTCGGGCAGAAAGCTCCGAGGGGCGGCAGGAGGAGTTGGTAGAGATTTTTGTGGGGGAGCAGGTGCCTGATTTGAAGGATAGAAAGTACTTGGGATTTTTGGCTGGGAAGATGGAGGAGGAGAATTTTTTGGTTTTTGAGTTGGTTAGGGCACAGCCAAAGTGGTGTGGTCAAAAATGGAGGTATAAGGTTGCAATTGGATTTCTACCCGGGTTTATTGTTTACTGTTTTTTCTCTGAGATTAGTTTTATACTAGGCATTGTAATTGGTTTAATATATGGAGGGCTCAGCAGTTTAGTTTTGGGCTCATTTTACCCAAATAATATTGGGAATCAAGTTTTTAGATGGAAAACTCTTTTTAATTTTATAAAAAAGAAAGCTTTATTGGACAATATTCTTGGTATTTTAACTCTGTCCTCAACAGTAATAGTTGGTCTCATTAAAAAAGAACCCGGGTTCTTGACACTTGGCGTAATGACAATTATGTTTTTTATAAGAATATTCGGGTCCTCAAATTATTACCTACTCTATTTATTCCAGCCGTATCAACGATTCAAAGAGAGGTTACGAGGATTGCAATGGCTATGGTTCGCAATACTATTGACATGTATCCTTCAAAGTTTTTTTAGCCTATTTTTTCATGAAAAGATACCGTTTTACCAATTGCTAATGTTGGACGACTTAAGCTGGGCTTATGTTATTTTCCGGCTTCTCACTTTGTTAATGATTATGTTTATACTTTCTTGGGGTTACCAGCACTTCGTCCTACGCCTAGTCCTCTACCTAGAAAACAAACTCCCCCTACGACTAGTAACCTTCCTAGACCGAATGACCGACCAATACATCTTCGAAGACAACCGCCGCACCTTCAAAGGCAAGAAACAGCGCGGCGCCACCTGGCGTTTCCGGCACAAGATTTTGCAGGATTATTTTGCGGGGTTGGGCGTTGATTCATCTTTGGGTTCCAAGCGGTAGAATGGAATTTGGCACCAAACCCTTACTTTTGTATCAAATAAGAAATTATGCAAGCCTATCGCACACATTCGGTTGTTCATAATGGGCAGGTCGTTGTTCAACTGCCGGAGGGTTTCGAGGATTCTGATGTGGAAATCATCGTGTTGAAAGCCTCGTCAAGTAGCCAAGCCAAGCCTCGCAAAAAAGGGAAATTCGACAAATACTTTGGCATTCTTAAAACTGGTCTGACAGTGGAAGAAATTGACGCTCAACTCAAAACCCTGCGTGAAGAATGGGAACGACCTATCTCCTAGATACGAATACGGTCATTTATATTTTGAATGACACGCTATCTTTGAAAGCACACGATTTTATAAAAGCGGCACTCAATGAAAATGGGAGCTTCATTTCTGTAATCACAAAAATTGAGCTGCTAGGCTGGCAAACAGGCGATTTTGAGCAATTACAAAATATCGAAGAATTTGTCCAAGTTAGTGAGGTATTGCCGCTCACCGATGCCATCGTTGATAAAACCATCGAAATCAGACGCACCCAAAGAATCAAACTACCCGACGCGGTCATAGCAGCCACTACAATTGTCCACAACTTTACGCTTATCTCCCGCAATGACGAGGATTTCAGAAAAATCCCGGATCTTAAGTACTTGAATCCATTTACAGATATTTGACCATGCGTGGCGCCACCTGGCGTTTCCGGCACAAGATTTTGCAGGATTACTTTGCGGGTTTAAACCCGTAGAAACCCCTACCACTTCCCGGCTAAAATCGGGGGGGATACCCCCAATTTGCAGTTCTGCTGAAATAGGGCGGCCTGAAACGCCGTTCCTTAGGCGTATTCTTTAACCGATTTAATTCATTTTCGTCATGACAATCTCCCGTTTTCTCTTCGCAGCTGTGCTGCTCACGCTCGGATTTGCCGCTTGTAAAAAGGACGCCGACCAAACCACCCTCCGCATCCGCCTCACCGATGGTCCCGGCGATTTTCAGCAAGTCAATGTGGACATCCGTGAAATCAGGGTCAAAACCTCTCAGGATTCTTCCGAATGGATTTTGCTCCAAACCAATGCTGGTATTTACAACCTGCTCGATTTTCAAAATGGTATTGATACCCTCATCGCTGCGGGCCCAGTTCCTGCAGTTACCCTGAAAGAAGTTCGATTTGTACTGGGGCCTGATAATTCCGTAATGGTGGACAGTGTCTTGTATCCACTTACCACGCCCAGTGCTCAGGAATCCGGGCTTAAAGTCAAGATTGACAAAGACTTAGCACTCGACATCAATACGTTCGTACTTGATTTCGACGCTGCCGAGTCGGTAAAAATCCAGGGCAATGGTGTGTATAAATTACACCCGGTAATCAAACTCAAATAAGGACACCCTTGGGTTGGGTTTGGCTGGAAGACTTTATTTCTGACCAAATTCAACGCGAGATTTCTGTGCGAGACATCCATAATCTGTCACCCCTAAAGTGTGGGTGGCAGATTTTTTTTTGCTGTCACGAAAAGGTTAATTGCGTTTATAGGGTTGATAAGGTTTATTTTTAAAATTGACTATCCACATATTGGGCGCCAGCAGTTTTGAGGGATGAATTGTCATGCCGCAGGGAAGCGAAGACAAGGGTGAGTACCCAATAGGCAGGTAGCCATATTTTTTAAAACAAAAAATAGTTTTTTGCGCTACCTTGCCCCCAGTTTCCCTATGTAATTAATAATGACTTCAATGACCATAATGACTCCAATGACTCCAATGACTCCAATGACCACAATGACGATAATGACCATAATGACTCCAATGACCATAATGCCCTCCATGACGATTCCAACGCTATGACGAATAAAAAACTCTTCCTCCTCGACGGCCACGCGCTTATCTACCGCGCCCATTTCGCCTTTATCGCCCGCCCGCTGATGAATTCCAAAGGCTGGAATGTCTCTGCTGTTCAAGGCTTTATGCGCACGATGTGGGATTTGATGCAGAATGAAAAACCCACACACATCGCCGTAGTGTTCGACCCCAAGGGCGGCACCTTCCGCAACGAAAAATTCGAGGCCTACAAAGCCAACCGCGAAGCCCAACCCGAGGACATCACTTTCGCGTTGCCCTGGGTGAACAAAATCGTGCGGGCCATGAACATCCCGGTCGTCATTGTGCCCAATTACGAAGCCGACGATGTGATTGGCACCCTCGCCAAACAAGCAGAAAAAGTGGGCTACACCACCTATATGGTTACGCCCGATAAGGATTTTGGACAATTGGTGTCCGACAATATCAACCTCTACAAACCCAGCAAAGGCGGCGAACCCGCCGAAATCTGGGGACCCAAGGAGGTCTGCGAACGCTGGGGAATCAAACGCGTGGACCAGGTGGTAGACATGCTCGGACTCATGGGTGATGCGGTGGACAATATCCCCGGATTGCCCGGCATCGGTGAAAAAACCGCTGCCAAACTGTTGGATGAGTACGATACCATCGAAAACCTGCTCGCCAATGCCGACAAACTCAAAGGCAAACAACAGGAAATCGTAAAAACACACCACGAAAAAGCTACGCTTTCGAAATGGCTGGCCACAATCGACATCAATTCCCCAGTCCAGTTTGACGAAAAAGACTTTGAAATTGAACCCTTTAACCGGGAGGAATTGCTGGAAATCTTCAAAGAGCTGGAATTCAAAAGTCTGGCTGACGCGATTTTGCGCAGTCAATGGGGAGGAGGGGCGGCGGCTTCAGCCGCAGGGGACTCGGCGGGGAATCCAGCGGCTAAAGCCGCCGGTACTGGGAAGGCAGCGACTAAAGTCGCCGCTACGGGGGCCGGTACGCAGGGCAATTTATTCGGCGATGCCGAAATGGAATCACAATCGGTGGCCTCTCCCTTGGAGCCGCATGAAGGCCCTTTTCACACCCGCGGAACACACAATATCCAAAATACCGAACACGTCTATCACCTCGCCGACACACCTGAAAAACGTGCCGAACTCATCGCCTTGTTGCTGAAAGCCAAGGCCATTTCTTACGACTCGGAAACGACCGCGCTGGAAGCGCCCCAGGCTGATTTGGTCGGGTTCTCTTTTGCCATTAAAACCTTCGAAGCCTGGTATGTCCCCATCCCGGCTGAACGCGCCGAGGCTCAAAAAATCGTGGAAGAATTTAGGCAAGTGTTTGAAAACGAACAAATTGTAAAAGTTGGACAGAATTTGAAATACGACGCCATCGTACTCAAAAACTACGATTGCGAACTCCGCGGACCATATTGGGATACCATGTTGGCCCACTACCTGCTCGAACCCGAACTCCGCCACAACATGAACTACATGGCGGAAACCTTGCTCAATTATGCCCCGGTGAAAATCGAGGAGCTGATTGGCAAGAAAAAACCTGGTGCAGCGCAAGGCACCATGCGCGATGTGCCCATTGAGATTATAAAAGACTACGCAGCTGAAGACGCCGACGTGACTCTGCGGTTACGCGATGTATTGAAGCCTAAGCTCGAAGCAGGCGGCGAGGTTTTGGTCAAACTTTTTGAAGAGGTGGAAACACCCCTGGTGAAGGTTTTGACCGATATCGAACATGCCGGAGTGCGGATTGACCCTGATTTTTTGAAAGAATATTCCGGAGAACTTGCGGTGCAAATCGTGGCTTTGGAGGAGAAGATACTAAAAGAAGCGGGCTTCAATTTCAACATCGCCAGCCCCAAACAGGTCGGTGAAGCCTTGTTCGACCAGTTGAAACTGCCCTACCCCGGCAAAAAAATGAAGTCGGGCCAGTATTCCACCGACGAGGAAATTTTGTCGGAATTGGCTGTAAACCACCCGATTTGTGCCGATATCCTGGCACACCGCGGACTGATGAAGCTAAAATCCACCTACGTGGATGCGCTGCCTGCCTTGGTGAACCCACGCACGGGTCGGGTGCACTCCAGTTTCAATCAAGCCTTGGTTGCTTCTGGCCGACTCAGCAGCCAAAACCCAAACCTGCAAAACATTCCCATCCGTACCGCGGAGGGCCGTAAAGTTCGCGAGGCGTTTATTCCGCGTGATGCGGAGCACGTCATCGTCAGCGCCGACTATTCCCAAATCGAACTTCGCCTCATTGCCGAAATCAGCGGCGATGAAGCCATGCTCGATGCTTTCCAAAAAAACCTCGACATCCACACAGCCACCGCTGCAGGCGTATACGGCGTGCCCCTCGACCAGGTCACCAGCGACCAACGCCGGGCGGCCAAAACCGTGAATTTCAGCATCATTTATGGAGCCGGGGCCAGCAACCTGAGCCAACAACTCGGCATCAAACGCACCGAAGCTAAAGAGTTGATTGACAATTACTTCCGTCAGTATTCCGGCCTGCGCGGCTACATGACCAGTATTGTGGAATTCGCGCGCGCGCATGGCTACGTAGAAACCATGCTGGGTCGCCGCCGGTACCTGCGCGATATCAATTCAGGCAACGGCATGATGCGCAGCATGAGCGAGCGCGTGGCCATCAATACGCCCATCCAGGGCTCTGCTGCCGACCTCATCAAAGTGGCGATGATCAATATCCGAGAAGCCATGCGCGAAGGCGGATTCAAGTCGCAGATGATCCTGCAAGTACATGACGAATTGGTGTTCGACGTTCGCAAGGACGAGCTGGAGCGGATGAAGCCTTTGATTTTTGACAAAATGACGACCGCCCTCCCGAACCTTAAAGTGCCGATTTTGGTAGAAATTGGGGTTGGGGAGAATTGGTTGGAGGCGCATTGAATTTACGATTTGGGATTTACGATTTGGGATTTTTTTGACCCGAAAAGGGGATAATTCATGCCTTTCTTGGGTCAAAAAAATCGTAAATCCCAAATCTTAAATCGTAAATCCTATTTCTTCTTATTCTTCTTCTTGTTCTTAGCCTTCCACTCCTCCGCCTGCTCAATCTCCAGCATCACGGCTTTCCAGCGGTCAGGTTCGGCTTTGGTGAGCACGAGCGTTTCGGAATACTCGGTTTTGTCCAATTTTAATA
>JALHPW010000139.1 GCA_022842255.1 Saprospiraceae bacterium
ACAACAAAGTCATTCCGTTATACAATACCCCCGACAGCCTGCGCCTGTTGCGGCCCAGACTAAACCCTAATGCCTCCGTGTGGAAAAGCCGCGCATGCCAGTGGTTCGATGCAGCTGCCGAGCGGGACACTTCTCTCTCCTGGGTGCGCGATGCACGCGACTGGTGCGAAACAGGGATAGTAGAGCCGCCTGCCTACTCTTGCCGCCAAATCGCTGCCGGGGTAATCGAGGTGGGCTTCCGCAACCGCGCACTCACGCTTTCCGAGCTGAACCAAATATCCCGAACCCCACGAGGACGCCTGGCTACCAGTACGCTCATGGGCGTCCTAAAACCCGGCCAACAAGTGGAACTGCTGGGCGAAGAAACACCCCATGTTTGGAAAGTGCGCTTTCAGGGCAGGGATGGTTATGTGGCCAAGTCTGTTTTTCAGCAGGCCACGCTTGTTCCTTGCGGAAACCGACCTGCCCCCTCCTTCGCAACGGCTGCGGTGGGTAAACTGAAGTTGGTAAAAGGTGGTACCTTCACCATGGGCTGTACAGCAGAGCAGGGCGAGGATTGCTTCGACTATGAAAAACCAGCTCGCCAAGTCAAGGTGGATGATTTTGAGATTGGGGTGACAGAAGTGACCAACGAGCAATATGCCGCTTTTTTGAATGAAAAGGGTAATCAAAGCGAAGGCGGCGTTGAATGGATCAATTTGGAAGGCAGATTCTCAACCGAAAAATGTCGTATTCAAAGTGCTGACGGACGGACATTTACGGTCGAAAATGGCTTTGAAAAGGACCCCGTCATCTACGTTTCTTGGTACGGGGCCAAAGCCTATTGCAGCTGGCTTTCTGTCCAAACAGGTCAAGATTTTCGCCTGCCCAGCGAGGCCGAATGGGAATTTGCGGCACGCGGCGGCATCCTTTCAAAAGGTTACAAATATGCTGGCAGTAATGAATTAAATGAAGTGGGCTGGTACACCAAAAACTCCAAGGACAGCGGCACGCGCCCGGTGGCCAGTAAAAAAGCCAACGAACAGGGTCTTTTTGACATGAGCGGCAACGTGTGGGAATGGTGTGAAGATGATTGGCACAGTGACTATTCGGGCGCGCCGGGTGACAGCAAAGCTTGGGTAGAACAGTCTGTACGAGGTTCGTCCCGTGTGTATCGCGGCGGCTCGTGGGGCGGCAACGCACAGGATTGCAGAGTGTCTATCCGCCTCAATAACTCACCGGAGTTTCGGTTCAGCGCTGTCGGCTTCCGCCTCGCCAAATCCCTCCAAACTATTGCTGTGGACAGAAAGATTGAAACCTGTCAGGAACCAAAAAATTTATCAGCAGTGAGGCATACTTCTTCTTCAATTTCTTTATCATGGTCACCAGTAAGTAGTGCTACTGGATATAAAATTTTTTATATTCGACAGAATGACAATTACGCAAGTCCGGTAACCACCACTTACAATACTATATTTGCCTTTAATGGTCTTAAATCAGGTGATTATCAGTTTTATGTTGCCACTATTTGTGGGTCTCAAACTTCCGGATACGTTTTGTTGGAGAGTATGGACAAATAAAAATAATTAACTCAAAGTGTGATGGGGAGTAGCTTTTACCGCTCGCTGAAACGAGTGGTTGCAAAGCATTAGTCTATATAGGGGATTATAGATGTGAATGTCAACCTTGGTTAGTACATTGTTGTCACCCTACTCTACAACCCCACCACCCCTCTAGGCCGCCGCTCCCGTTCCCAGAAAAACCCCTCCAGTTTTTTGGTATCCTTCCCCGCTTGTTTCATCGGGATGAATTTGCCAGCGGGTTGCTGGTAGAATTTGATGCTTTCCACCTTGTTGTCGCCAAAATAGAGCCACATTTCGGAGCAGGCGGTTTCGTTGAGGCCGATGTAGGCACGTTTGTCGTCGAGCGCGTAGTACACCGCCTGGGCATTGCCTTCCACAAACATCTCCCGGGCCTGGTCGTCGCGGAAAAACACGGTGGAGTTTTTGCCCTTGATCTGGTTGAATAATATGCCGTCCTCGGAATTGATCACCAGAGCGTTTTGACGCAACCAGAGTCGGTCTAACTTCTTGTTTTTCAACAACATCTTGATGGTATCGCCCGAAAACTGCGAGGTGTCTGACCAGATGACCGGCAGTTTATCGATTTTGTAAAACCAGAAAATCGAATCGGCGCTGCTGAAGGTCAAAGAATCACAGACGGCCTGCAAATCGCTCTTGAAAATCCGCACGTTTCGATGGGCAAACAGTTGGCGCACATCGCTGGCCGAATCGGGTTTGAACGAAGTAAGCGTGTCGGCGGCCATGAACAACGTGTCGCCGTCGATCAAACTTTTCATCATAGGCCTGCCGTCTGCGCCTTGTTCGCCAAAACCGCCAAATGCGTTGAGGTACTGCGATTTTTTGTTGTAATCCATGCGCCAGGAAAGCACGGTGTAGTCGCTCGAAGTGTCCTGCCACAACACGCTGCCGAGTGCGAGTCCGTTGCCTAGCACATCGTTGAAATCCAGCGAATCAGCCTCAATGATGTTCGGCGGGTCGCTCACCCTGCCGCGTCCGGTGAGTTGGTAGTTTTTGCTCCGACTGTCGTAGCGGATTTCGGCGCCCTGGATATCGCGGGTGCTGTCGCGGTAGTGGGCATTGCCGCGCAACAGGGTTTTTTCGGTTTCTGAATTGTAGCGGATCACATCGGCGTCGGCTTTTTCGCCCTTTTTGGGGTCTTCGATGTGGGCGTCGCCTTCGAGGGTGTATTCTTTGATGTGTCCTTCGTAGCGCATTTTTCGGGCGTGACCGAGTTGGCCGTCCTTCTCGTACTGCGGGTTTTGGTCAAATTCCGCAAAGTCGTTTTCCATGTCGTAAAACCCACTTTCCGTGTAAATTTTACTCCCGCGTTGACTGATCAGGGTGGGCGCGACAAACCGCACGAGCTGCGCCTCGGTGTTGAAAACCATCGTGTCGGTCCGCATCGTGAATTCCGGGTCGGTCACCACCACATCGCCTTTGAGGTACACTTCCTTGAGGTCTACAAAATAATGTCCGCGCCGACTCACCACCTGACTTTTGCCGTTGGTCATGGTGGCCCCGGTGGTGTAGGTGGCAATTTTGTTGCCCATGTCGTAGCGCAATCGCTTGGTGAACAGTTGTTGTTTGCCATTCACCAGCACCACTTCCCCAAAAAGGTCGCTGATTTTGGTGGCGGCGTTGTAGTGCGCCGAATCCGCGAAGGCCCGCACGGAATCGCCTTGCGCGATGACTACCTTGCCCCGCAGCACGGCAAAATCTTTGTCGAGCGTAGCGGTATCGCAGTAAATCAAGGTGTTTTCCTGTCGGAGCCGCACAGTGCCGCTGAGTTTTTGGATTTCGCGGCCGTTTTTCAGGAAATATTCGATGACGGCAGCGGTTTCGATTTTTAGTTTTTGGGTGTCGGACTGGACGGTAGCCGGTGGACGGGTTACGGTGGACGGTTCACGGTTCACGGTTGACGGTGGGCGGCCTACGGTGGACGGTGGTTGATTGGTGATTTTGGGGGGTGTGGCAGGGGTTTGCGCCAGGAGGTGGTTGGCACAAAGGAGCAGGGAGAGCGTGAGCAGCCCGAATTTCAAATGTTGAACAGGAGATTTCAATGCTGTGATTTTCTTTGAAAACGCGATTTGGAGTAGGCGCAAGTGGTCAGGACAATTTTAGGAACGAATGGTTTTGGGCAAATGCCGCTTTGCATTTCCCTACTTGTTGGAATCGCTAAAACGAGTGCGAAAGTAATGGCTAACCACAAAAAAAGTCGCAGTGCCCTGGAGGATACTGCGACTTTGAACGAAACCGACGCCGGATGCACCTTCTAGAAGAAGTCCCCCGCTCAAACGCCCAAGACGTCTCGGTCTGCATTACAAAGGTACTATAAATCACTAGAAAATGCAAATCTGAATTTTCGATTACACCCGCTAAAAGCCCTGCCGAAGTTGGGTTGTCATCCTGTCGGGGCCCGTCCGTATCAATCCTTTTGGGGGATGTCCAAGTCGTTGATTGGGGCCAACCCGAGTTCCCGCCTGCGTTTGTTTACAAATTCCGGAGCCTCAATCGGATCGCGTGTGGGGTTGGTATGGCCTGAATATTGTGTGCCGTAACACTGTTTTTTGCCTTGGTCTTGGAGCATTCGGTCGTACATGGTAGCGTACCAAAGCCAGGGTGCTTCTTTTGATTCACACGCTTGCTTTAATTTGGAAACATATTTTTTCCGAAGCGAAGCTTCTCCGTGTTGGACAATATAAAAAACCGAAGTGGCGGCTGCTTCGCCTACTTCCGAAATCTTTGGCCAGCCATGGTTGTCGATGACTTTTGCCACTTGCTCATTATTCTCCGCTCTCATGATGGTCAGGAGCGCTTGAATGGCCTTCGTTACGGGATGATCCTGGCCCAATTTCCGCCTGGCTTGGCTCCATTGTGTAGTATAAGCCTGATCTTTCATCTGCAATCTCCAAAGGGTTTTGGACAATTCGAGGTTGGGATACTTGCCTTGTTGTGCTTCTGATTTTGCAATTTGCTTGGTCTCAATATTGGACCATTTAGCATCGGTGGAGAGAAAAATGAAGTCGCCATCTATCAGTACATGCGTGGAGGAATCTTTTTCAAGCGCCAGATTCAGCCACCAAAAAGCGGAATCAGGCTCCTCTTTCAACGCATACAATGCCGCAATGGTGTAGGCCACATCCGGTCGCATTGAAATGGGATAATCCAGTTTCCATTCCGAAATGGCCTCGTCAACGTTCCCAGCGCGTCCGGTACTGTCGGCTACAATGGCATGGCGGGTGGGCCTGAATTCCTGTGCAAAGGCCAAACAGGAGATTTGGGTGAAAATCAAGGTGATGTAAAATCGCCAAGCGCATTGCTTCATAGGTCGTTCGATTAAAGTGGACCTATTCAACGTTGGTTTTTGGGTTCCGTTGTCTGGGGCGCCGGATATGGCTTGTGAAGCTACTTCAACAAGATAAAAATTAAAACACAAATTGTTTTTAATTTAAAACATTTATTTTAATTTTGCCTATTCTTTAAGTCTCCATCGGTCAATTTTTTAAAACTCCGTTACTTTGGGCGCAAATCACAAAACTTCGAAGTCTGCCGACAAAACCAAGACCCCGGCGGTCAATGGTCAAAAGTCAAAAGCCAAAGGTCAAAATACACCCGCCTCCGCCCTTTCTCGACAAGCCGGGAAGGCTACGGCGAGTAAACAACCAAAAATGCAAGAAGTAAGATATACAGAAGACGAGGTTAAATCGCTCGATTGGCGCGAACACATCCGTTTGCGCCCAGGTATGTACATCGGCAAGCTCGGTGACGGCAGTAGTCCCGACGATGGCATCTACGTATTGATGAAGGAGGTGCTGGACAACTGCATTGACGAATACGCGATGGGATACGGCAAAACCATAGAAATCACCCTCAACGAAAACGGTTGCAGCGTACGCGACTACGGGCGCGGCATCCCGCTCGGCAAGGTGGTGGATGTGGTGTCCAAAATCAACACCGGCGCGAAGTACGATTCCAAGGCCTTCAAAAAATCCGTGGGCCTCAACGGGGTGGGTACAAAAGCCGTCAACGCACTGTCGGAGTATTTCAAAGTGACCGCCGTGCGCGAAGGACAGATGAAAACCGCCGAGTTCAACTTTGGCAACCTCAAGCACGAAAGCAAGCTGGAGCCGACCAAGGAAGAAAACGGCACTTTGGTGGTGTTCAAGCCAGACAATGGTTTGTTTCGCAATTTCCGGTGGTTGCCGGAGTTTGTGGAACAAAAACTCTGGGATTACGCCTACCTGAACGCCGGGCTGAAAATCAATTTCAACGGCAAAACCTTTCTTTCCAAAAACGGTCTGCTCGACCTTCTGGAAAAGAAAACCGGACACGAGGCCACCCGATACCCGATTATTCACCTGCGCGGCGAAGACGTGGAAATTGCCCTTACCCACGGCAATCACTACGGCGAACAAATCTATTCGTTCGTAAACGGCCAAAACACCACCCAGGGCGGTACCCACTTGAACGCCTTCCGCGAGGCACTGGTGAAAGTGGTGCGTACGCACTTCAAAAAAGAATTCGACGCCAAAGACATCCGGGAAAGCGTCATCGCAGCAGTAGCGGTCCGCGTGGAAGACCCGATGTTTGAGAGCCAGACCAAAACCCGATTGGGTTCGGAGCGCATGGCGCCCGATGGTCCGGCGGTGCGCACGTTCATGTCCGACTTTTTGATGAAAGAGTTGGACAACTTCCTCCACAAAAACACGGAAGTTGCCAAGGAATTGCTCAAGCGCATCCAGCAGAGCGAGCGCGAGCGCAAGGAAATTTCGGAGGTAAAAAAACTGGCCAACCAACGCGCCAAGGCAGCCAATATTCACAACAAAAAGCTCCGCGATTGCCGTTATCACTTGAATGAAAAAGGTCCGGAGGAGGTTCGCCTGGCCACTACGGTGTTCATTACGGAGGGTGATTCGGCGAGTGGTTCCATTACTAAGTCGCGGAATACGGATACCCAGGCGGTGTTTAGCTTGCGGGGTAAACCCTTGAACTGCTACGGGCTTACCAAAAAAATCGTGTACCAGAACGAGGAGTTCAACCTGCTGCAACACGCGCTGAACATCGAGGATTCGCTCGACGATCTGCGTTACAACCGCATCGTCATCGCCACCGATGCCGACGTGGACGGGATGCACATCCGCTTGTTGATGCTCACGTTTTTCCTGCAATTTTTCCCGGATGTGGTGCGCAACGGACACCTGTATATCCTCGATACGCCACTGTTCCGGGTGCGCGACAAACAGCAGACTTTTTACTGCTATTCCGAAACGGAGAAACAGCAGGCCATTCAAAAACTACGTGGCAAACCGGAGATTACCCGATTCAAAGGTCTGGGTGAAATCAGTCCCAGCGAGTTCGGTGCATTCATCGGGGAAGACATCCGGCTCGACCCGGTATTCCTGCCGGAAGAAACCAACCTCGACCACGTCCTGGACTACTACATGGGCAAAAACACCCCAGAGCGTCAGGAGTTTATCATCGACAACCTGCGCATAGAGCTGGATATTATTGATACGCCGGAGGAAGAGGCGCAAGTGGAACCGGTGGGGGCGGAGGAGATAGCGGAGGCAGTTTAAACGCTGCTTCGATTGTAGTGAGGAGGCTCCTTTTATAGGGAACTATGCTTACTTTTGTAGCAAAATCATTGATCATGAGCCAATCTGCCGAAGCCAGGGCAATCCGGCCAACTGCTATTTTAAAACCGAGCAAGCCGCCTCGCCGCTATACGCTGGAAGAATTCCTGCGTCGGGAAGAACGTGCCAAGTTGCGGCACGAGTTTTACAATGGTATCATAAGCAAAGTACCAATGGCTACCGGACCACATAACATCGCCGTTGCTAATATTACAGCGGCATTGGTTCAATCATTTACGGCTCGGAATAAATCTTACCTGGTTTTTGGTTCGCAACAACTGGTGTACCTCCCCGAACTAAACTTTAGCCTTTACCCTGATGTGCTTGTCGTGACGGAGGCGCCCCAATATTGGGATGAAAATGAGGTGTTGCTAATAAACCCCTTGTTAATCGTAGAAGTGCTTTCAAAAAGCACCCGTGCTTACGATCGTTCAGAAAAATTTGCCGAATACAAAACCTTGGAATCCTTTCGCGAATACCTCTTAGTGGACCCGTATCAATGCCGACTGGAAAGTAGATTCCGTGAAGAGCCAGATTTGTGGAGAGAAGCCATTGTGACAGAGGTGGACAGTAGTATCTACCTTAAATCCGTTGGATGCGAACTGCAATTGGCAGATGTTTACCGGCACATAAAATTCAAGTAGAAGATTCCCATTCATGAAAAACAACCGCACGCTCATCATCCTGGCAGCTTTGGCATTGGTAGCCTTTGTTTTTTACAAATACCGCCAACCGCGTTTCATGGCAGGGGAAGCAACCCCCGATTTTGAAGTTGCCCTGCTGAACGGCGAGCGCGCCAAACTTTCTGATTTGAAGGGAAAATATGTCCTGCTCCAGTTCTGGGGTAGTTGGTGCGGCCCTTGCCGGAGGGAAAACCCCGAATTGGTGGCGATTTACAAAAAATACCACGACCGGGGTTTTGAGGTCTTCAGCGTCGGCATCGAGCAAAACGATGGCGCTTGGAAAAATGCCATCGAACAAGACGGCCTGGTTTGGAAATACCACACCATGGAGTCCGCAGAATTTGATGGCGGCTTGGCTAAACAATTCAACATCAAGTCCATCCCTGCCCTGTACTTACTCAATCCGGAGGGCGTCATCATGGGAGTGAATCTCAAGCCTGTTTACATTGACCGGATGTTGGGGGAGAAAATTTAGTTTTAGGGGTTTGAGAAGTTTGAAGTGTTTGAATGGTTTGAAGTGTTTCGGCACGCTTCAAACCATTCAAACACTTCAAACCCCCTAAAACCTCACCACCTCCGCCGTCCCAAAGACAACACCGTGGCGGCCAAAAACAGCGAAATAATAGACAGGAAGTAAATCACGTCGCGGGTGTCGAGCACGCCGCGGCTGACGGAGTCGTAGTGGTAGGCGATGCCGATGGATTGCACGATATCGTCCGTTTTACCAAAGAAAATGGGCAAACGGCTGAGGTAATCGAACGCGAGGTAAGTGAAAAAACAAAGGAAGGTGGCGAGTACAAAGGCCACAATCTGGTTGTTGGTGAGTGAACTGGCGAATACCCCAATGGCAGAAAAAGCACCAGCCAAAAACAACAAGCCAATGTAAGAGCCCAAAATGCCCCCGGAATCGAGGTTTCCAGGAGGGGCGCCGAGTTGGTACACGGAAACGTAATACAAGATGGTGGGCAACAAGGCAAAGGCCACCAGCGCGAAACAAGCCAGAAATTTCCCGCCCACAATTTGCCAATCGGTAATGGGCCGAGTGGCAAGCAACTCAATGGTCCCAGTTTGTTTTTCTTCCGCAAAGGTCCGCATGGTCACGGCCGGAATCAGGAACATGAACACCATCGGCGACACGGCAAACAGCGTGTCGAGGTTGGCGTAGGCGCCATCCAGGATGCTAAACTCCGGGAACACCCAAAGCAGCAGCCCCATGAGTATCAGAAACACCCCAATGACGATGTAGCCAATGAGCGAGGAGAAAAAGTTGTTGATTTCTTTTTTGAATATCGGGAGCATAGCACTTTTATGAAACGAGACTTTCTTGTAAGGTTTATAAGGGTTTATAGGGTTGATGGGGTTTATATATGGACTCGAAAAAACTGATGTTATCCACTTTTAGGGTACAAAATATCAACCCCATCAACCCTATAAACCCCCATCAACCTTTCGCTTAGGTTCTTCACTTCGTCAACTGTTGGAAAACATCCTCCACCGAATGTTCTTCCTTGTGTAATTCCAACAAGGTCAGTCGATTGGCCACCGCAAAGGCAAAGACTTCGGCACGGATATCCTGACCAGCGGCGGCATAAAACTGCCATTGGTTTTTGCCGGTACTTTTGACGCTGCGCACATGCTGGATCTTGGCCAGCAAATTTTTATCTGCAGCTTCCGCGAATTCTGCGGTGACGATGGTTTGTCCTGCAAACTGTTGTTTGAGTTCCTGAATGGGCGCGTCGGCCACCAGTTTCCCTTTGTTGATGATGATGGCGCGGT